>JANODS010000466.1:0-3252 GCA_031412835.1 Acidobacteriota bacterium
TTCCTTGATCGGGGTGCTCGCCAGCATTGCCCGTCTCCGCTTCACCGGCAGGCCCAGACTAACATGCACTTTTCAACGACCCGGGCAAAAGAGGACATTTCTACTTTGCCAGCAGGGGGACATTTCTACTTTGCCTTGACAGGAACGCATTTGCCCTTGCCCTGCCCGTAGTAATAGAGTATTCTGCTGAAGAACTATAGATAGATGTAACGCCCGGTGCCCACCGGAGCACACTACTGTAGATCGGAGGATAAAAGATCTTATGACATGGAGCAATCGACTCGCGGCAGCGATCCTGTTCGCCACCTTAACCGTCTCGACTTGGGCCCAAAGTGGTGGCCCGGTTCTACTAGGCGGCGACGACTTAACCGACCACGGTTCCCGTTCCGGCACGAACAACATCAATGGCTGGCTTTATATCGAAAACGCGATCAAGAGCGTCTCTTCCCAGTCCAAGCGGCCCGGAACCATCACCGTCGATATCGTCGCGCTGGGTTCTTCGAATCCGAACGGCAATTTCTCGGGCGGTGACGCCGGTAAGGCTATCGGTTCAGCCGCTCAAAAAGCTGGCCTGAGCGTCGCCTACTATGATGGTGCCGCCGCCATCAATACGTTTTTCGTTGACCTTGCCGCAGGCACAGTGAACCCCAAGATGATTTGGACCGCGGGTACCGGTGCCGGAAATGACTTAGACTCATCGGAAGGCGCGGCGCTCACCGCGAATGCCATCGCGATCAATAACTTCGTCATCTCCGGTGGCGGAGTCATGAGCCACGGGTCTGGTTCGACCGCTTATGGTTGGTTGACCGCCTTAATCCCGGGAATCGTCGAATCCTCGAACTGTTCCGATCCTTTGACTTTCACCCCTTACGGCAAAACCGTATTCCCCACCGTCACCGACGCCGACATCAGCTCCGGCCCCTGCCACAGCAACTTTAGCGGCAATCTCGGCGGCCTCCAAATCATTGCCAAAGATACCCAAAACCTCAACATCATCATCGGCGGCCTCACCGGTGCCGGTGGAATTGCGGTCAACCTCGAAGGCGGTCACGCGATTACGTGCCCCTCCCCCGTTACGATCGGTGTTTCCGTTAACGCGCCCATTGTCACCACGCTACCCGGCACCGTGTCAGTGTGGATTCGGTCCGGCGCTCTTCCCCCTGGAATGGGCCTTTTGAATGGCACGCTTCTTGGCACCGCCTCTCGTCTGGGCGACTTTCCCATCACACTGAACGCCGGCAATTCCGATCATTCGGCCAGCGCCAGTCAGCATTGCATCCTTACTGTGCAAGCTCCGCCGCCGGTTGTGCCCACTGCGCCGGTCTTCACCACCGCTTGCCCGCTGCCGAACGCTTTTCTCGGCAGCAACTACAGCCAGCAGGTCGTCGCCACCGGCATCGGCACCATTACTTATGGCCTGACCGCCGGGACACTCCCCCCTGGCGTAACCATCTCCTCCGCCGGGCTCCTCTCCGGGCCGCCGAATCACAACGCGGGCCTGTTCAGCTTTACTCTGCAGGCCACCAATGCCGGGGGTACCACCTCACTGCCTTGTTCCATCACCGTGCAAACCGGCGCTCCGCCCCCGGTCATCTCGAACCCATCTATCACCGCTTGCCCGCTAAGCGGCACCACCGTCGGGACGTCCTACAGTCAGGCCCTCTCCGCCACCGGAGGTTCAGGCACGCTAAGCTATTCCGTCTTGTCGGGTAGCCTGCCCGGCGGCTTGGCGCTCAACGCAAATGGAACACTGACAGGGACTTCAACCACTGTCGGCACCTCCGCCGTTACCTTCCAAGTAACAGACGGGGGCAACCGGACCGGCACACTAGCTTGTTCCATCACGGTCAGCGCCGCTCCGGTCGTTATTCCGGCGCCCACTCTAACCACCGCTTGTCCTCTTCCGGCTGGCATGGCCGGCGCGGTCTATTCGCAAACTCTGTTGGCATCGGGTGGTACTGCTCCATTGACGTTCAGCCAGTCCGGCCTGCTTCCCCCTGGCTTAACGCTCAGCTCCGCCGGTGTTCTCTCGGGCACCCCGTCGGTCCCCAGCACGTTCAATTTCACCCTCACGGTTACCGACTCCGGTAATCGCACTTCGAGCCGGGCTTGTTCGCTTTCGATCAGTCATGCCGCGCCGGTCGCCCCCCCCGTGGTGCCTCCGGTGGCCACTCCGCTTTCGTTAACCACGTCTTGCCCGCTGCCGAGCGCCACCTTGCTCACAGCGTACGCAACCAACTTGGTCTCGGCAGGCGGCACAGCACCATACTCGTATTCGATCACCGCCGGGGCGCTCCCCCGTCCCTTGACGTTGACCAGTTCCGGCCTGGTCTCGGGTGCTCCTTTCCATAACGGAACCTACACCTTTACGCTTGAGGTTCGCGATGCCGCTCTTGCCATCGTCTCTCGGTCTTGCAGCATGCAAGTCGTCTCTGGCGGTGGTGCGGTTCTCGCGTCGGTCGGTGGCCTGCGAAGTGCGGGCACGGCGAACGACGATGGAACTGGGGCCGTTCGGTTCGAACTCGCTAACACGCTTCCTTACGATGTCTACGGTCGCGTCACCTTGGTCTTCAGCCGTGAAGACAAAGAAGACGATCAGGAAGTTAGCTTCAGCTCTGGCGGTCGCACCGCGGATTTCATCATCCGCGCCGGCCAAACGAGGGCTGAGTTTACCGATCCGAAACTCTCGGTGTTGAAAGGGGAAGGCCCCGGTCAAATCCAACTCATCTTCACGATGACGGATAAAGACGGCCAACCCGTTCTCGCCGAACAACAGCAGTAAGCAACCCCCCACCCAAAAGGCCTCGCTCCTCACCGGAGCGGGGCCTTTTGCGTGGACAATCGGCGGGCGCAAATCCACTGCCATGACGCCGATGACGATGTCGGTGTGGCTATTGCTCCCGCCTCCCACCCGCTTGCCGCCACGGGTGCCCCGCAGCTTTGCGGCGGTGGTCGTCGTCGGCGTCAATTCGCTCGCGAAGTACTGGGAATATGCGGGCAGGGCTAGTAGGGCCAAGCCCACTGGCATCGTCGTGTTTCCAACCAGTCCGCGGAAACTCATATTTTTCTTTGACCCCACATAACGGGCGGCGGAACAGAAATCGTCTCATCACCCAGATGCAACCCTGTAGAATGCCGTCATGACACGCCGAGACTTTATCCACCGCGCCGCCGCTGGCCTCGCCGCGCTCTCCTCGACAGACGGACTTCTCGCCCAAGCCCGCGCCCAAGCCAAGCCACTCAATCTGAAAA
>JANODS010000467.1:0-3507 GCA_031412835.1 Acidobacteriota bacterium
TTCACCTGGCTGCCTGATGCCATGGAAGGTCCCACCCCCGTCTCCGCCCTGATCCACGCCGCCACCATGTCACCGCCGGCGTCTACCTCATCGTCCGAGCCGCGCCGCTCTTCTCCCTCACCCCCGAAGTCGGCTCGCTCACCGCCGCTATCGGCGCGCTGACGGCCATCATCGCCGCCTCCATCGCCATCGTCCAGCACGACATCAAGAAGGTGCTCGCCTACTCCACCATCAGCCAACTTGGCTTGATGTTCATCGCCCTCGGCGTCGGTGCTTACTGGGCCGCGCTCTTCCACGTCGTCACCCACGCCTTCTTCAAAGCCCAACTCTTCCTCTGCGCCGGATCCGTCATCCACGCCCTCGACGGCGAACAGGATATCCGCTTCATGGGCGGCCTCCGTCGCCAAATGCCGCACACCTTCCGCACCATGTTCATCGCCACTTTGGCGCTCGCGGGTTGGCCCGGCCTCGCTGGCTTCTTCTCGAAAGACGCCATCCTCGTAAGTGCGTGGGCCGCCTCCCCGGCTCTGTTCGGCGTCGGCCTGCTCACGGCCTTCTTGACCGCCTTCTACATGGGCCGCCTTCTTTTCCTCACCTTCTTCGGCCCCTATCGCGGCGACGTCGAAATCGAAGAATCGCCGAAGCGGATGATCATCCCGCTCTGGGTCCTCAGCGTCGGTTCCATCGGTGCCGGTTGGTTCGGTTCTCCCTTCGCCCATTGGCTCGGTGCCACGCCCGTCGCCCATTCCTGGGGCGTCATGCCCGCCTCCGCCGCCGTTGCCGTCGGTGGCCTCGCCTTGGCGTTCCACTTCTACCTGAACCGCCCCGGCCTCGCCGATCAAGTCGAATCCGCCGCCGCCCCCGTCGCCAAACTTCTCCGCGCCCGTTGGTATTTCGACGATCTCTACGAATGGGCCGTCGTCCGCGGCTTCGCCCGCGGCGGCGGAAGCGCCCTCGCGACCCTCGATCAAACAATCGTCGACGGCGGAGTCGACGGCCTCGGCTGGCTCACTCGCCGAACCGGTGCCATCAGCCGTTGGGCGGATACCTGGATCGTCGACGGAGCCGTCAACCTCACCGCCCTCACCGTCAAGCTGGCCTCGTTCCCGGTACGCTTTATTCAAACCGGCTTCGCCCAAAGCTACGCCCTTGTCATCGTGATGAGCCTCGCCGCCCTCGCCGGTTGGTACATCCTGAGGAGCGCCTAGCCCATGCCCTGGCTCTCTTCGCTCATCCTCCTCCCTCTCCTCGGCGTCCTCGTCCTCCTCTTCTTGCCAGCCTCCCTCATCCGCTGGTGGGCCAACGGCATTCTCCTCGCCGGTCTCGCCCTGGCCGCACCCCTCTGGCAACACTTTGACCGCGCCGCCACCGGCTACCAGTTCGTCGAGCGCCTCCCTTGGATCCCGTCCCTCGGTGCCCAGTATCTCCTCGGTCTCGATGGCATCAGCCTCCTCCTCGTCCTGCTCACGGCGCTCCTCGGCCCCCTCGCCTCGCTTGCCTCGTGGAACGCGATTGAAGACCGAACCAAAGAGTTCTATTCGATGCTCCTGCTGCTCCAGGCCGGCATGATCGGCCTCTTCCTCGCGCAGGATCTCTTGCTCTTCTTCGTCTTCTTCGAAGTCGTCCTCGTCCCCATGTATTTCCTTATCGGCATCTGGGGAGCCGAACGCCGCCTCTACGCCGCCATCAAATTCTTCCTCTATACCCTCGCCGGCAGCGTCGTCCTCTTGCTCGGCATCATCGGCCTCTACTGGCTCGGCACCCAACAACTCCCCCGCCCCACTTTTGAACTCGCCGAACTGCTCAAACTGAAGCTCCCCCTCGACGCCCAGCGCTGGCTCTTCTGGGCCTTCTTCGCCGGCTTCGCCATCAAAGTCCCGATGGTGCCCTTCCACACCTGGCTCCCGGATGCCCACACCGAAGCCCCTACCGCCGGCTCCGTTCTCCTGGCCGGCGTGCTATTGAAAATGGGCACCTACGGCCTCATCCGCTTCTCCTTGCCGCTCTTCCCGGAAGCTGCCCGCGAAGCCGCTCCGTTCCTCGCCGTGGTCTCCATCATCGCCATTCTCTACGGTGCCCTCATCAGTCTCGTCCAAACGGATTGGAAACGCCTCGTCGCGTACTCCTCCGTCAGTCACATGGGCTTCTGCACCCTTGGCATCGCGGCTATGAACTCGAACGGACTCGCCGGTAGCATCCTCCAACAGATCAACCACGGCATCTCTACCAGCCTGCTTTTCCTCCTCGTCGGCTTCGCTTATGAGCGCCGCCACTCGCGGCAAATCTCCGACTACGGCGGCCTCGCCGTCGTCATGCCCCGCTTCGCGTTCGTCTTCGCCGTCGCGGTTTTCAGCTCGGCCGGCCTGCCCCTGCTGAACGGCTTCATCGGCGAGTTCGTCATCCTCCAAGGTGCGTTCACCGCCAACCGAACCTGGGCCGCCTTCGCCGTCCTCGGCGTCGTCCTCGGTGCCGCCTATCTTCTCTGGCTCTATCAGCGCACCATGCTCGGTGATCTCCGCCACGAAGCCAATCGAGGCCTCGCCGATCTCTCCCCCCGCGAATGGGCCACCGTCCTCCCCCTCCTCGCCCTCGCCCTTGCCATCGGCCTCTATCCGAAGCCGTACTTCGCCGTCCTTGAACGCCCCGTCCTCGAACTCGTTGGGAGGCTCGCCCGATGAGCCACTTCTATACCGACGTCGACCACTTCGCCCTCCTCCCCGCCATCATCCTCGCCCTCTTCGGCTGCGCCATCTTCCTCTTCGATTCCCTCCTCGAAGCCCGCAGCCGCCGCTGGCAACTCGGTCTCATCCTCCCCGGCCTCGCCATCACCGGTTGGCAACTCTGGAAGCAAGGCCAAGTCGGCACCTTCACCGCCTTCCACGGCGCATTAACCATCGACCCTTTCTCTCTCTTCTTCAACTGGCTCTTCCTCCTCACCGCCGCCCTCGTCGCCCTCATTAGCTACCGCTATCTCGAAATCGAAAACGAGCACCAGGGCGAATACTACGGCCTCGTCCTGATGGCCCAAGCTGGAGCGTACTTCCTTGCCACCGGCACCGAACTCATCACCCTCTTCATCGGCCTCGAAACGATGTCGCTCAGCTTCTACGTCCTCGTCGGCTTCCTCCGCGAAAAGCGCCGCTCCAACGAGGCAGCACTGAAGTACCTCCTCCTCGGAGCCTTCTCCAGCGGCATCCTCGCCTACGGCTTCTCCATCCTCTACGGCATCGCCGGCACGACATACCTGTCTGACATCGCCATCGCCGTCGCCGCCCGCCCCCCCTTTGACCCGCTCACCCTCATCGCCATCCTCACCATCGCCACCGGCGTCCTCTTCAAAATCTCCGCCGCGCCCTTTCACATGTGGGCCCCCGATACGTACGAAGGGGCTCCCACCGCCGTCACCGCCTTCCTCGCCGTAGGCTCCAAAATCGCCAGCCTCGCCCTGCTCCTCCGCCTCTTCCTCGGCCCGCTCGCCAGCGCCCGCGAAGCCTGGGAACCCCTCAT
>JANODS010000468.1:0-1494 GCA_031412835.1 Acidobacteriota bacterium
CGCGCAGGACCTCCGCTACACCGCGCGAATGATGCGGAAAAACCCCGCCTTCACGACGGCCATAGTCGCCCTACTCGCCCTCGGCATCGGAGCCAACACCGCCGTCTTCAGCATCGTCGATGCCGTTCTCCTAAAGGCCTCGCCCTACCCCTCCCCCGACACCCTCGTGCGCATCGAAGAGAGCAGTTCGAGTCGCGTCTTAAATGGCGTTCCCGCCAGACACTTCCAGCGCTGGGCCGACCGCAATGACGTTTTCGAAAGCATTGCCCCGTATATCCGAGACACCGTTACGTTGACCGGCGGCGGCGACCCCGAACAGGTCATCGCCGTGCGCTCCCAGCGACTTTTGCCCGCGCTCGCAGTCGCGGCCCGCTTGGGCCGTCCGCTTCTCACCTCCGATGACGAAGAAGGCGCCCCCAACGCCGCCGTCCTCAGCGATCGGCTGTGGCGCCGCCGCTACCAGAGCGATCCCACCGTCATCGGCCGCGCCATCACCATCTCCGGCGACGTCTACTCGATCATCGGCGTCATGCCACCGGATTTCGAATTCCACTATTCCGATGCCGAACTCTGGACGCCCCTGCGCCTCTCCGCCACCTCCCCGTGGCTTCAAGTCGCGGCCCGCCTCCGTTCCGGAGTGTCCGCCATCCAAGCCCAAAGCGCCCTCGAAAGCGTCGCGCGGCAATTGGCCGAGGAAGCCCCTAAGGAATACACCGGCTTGAAAATCGTCGTGAAGCCCTGGCGCAACACCCCGGAGGAAAAGTACAAGTCGACGCTGCTATTCGTACTCGTCGCCGTCGGCTTGATCATGCTCCTCGTCTGCGCCAATGTGGGCAGTCTCCTTTTGAGCCGCGCCATCCAGCGGCAGAAAGAAATCAGCATCCGCGCCTCGCTCGGCGCCGGGCTCTGGCGCATTGTCGGGCAACTGCTCTGCGAGAGCTTCGTGTTGGCCCTCCTCGGAAGTCTCGCCGGCATGCTCGTAGCACGATTAGTGCTGGACGTGCTAACAAAGCAGTTGGCCGCCTTGCCCGTCGTGCTCCCCCACCTCCAGCGAGTGGCCCTCGACGGGCGCGTCCTGGGATTCAGCATCATCTTGTGCCTGGTCGCCACAATTCTCTGCAGCTTGGCACCAATTCTGCTCGCCACCCGCACCGACCTCCAAGCCGCTCTGCGCGCCGGTCACGCCACCGCGGCGCCCCGCGGCTCTTCGCGGCTCTTCTCCACGCTCATCGCCTTGGAAGCCGGTTTCGCCTTCTTACTCTTGGTCGGATCGGGCCTCATGATCCGTAGCCTCCTGCATTTGCAGCTGGAAGACCACGGATTTCGCCCCGACCATGTGCTCACCTTGCGCGTCCCCGTTGGCACCCTAACGCAGCCCCGTCCCTCCGGCAAATACGATACCCGCCCCCGACAGATGGCCTACTATCGCGAAATTCTGGAGCGCGTAAAAACAGTTCCCGGCATCGAAGCCGCCGCCATCGTGAACAATCTGCC
>JANODS010000469.1:0-2966 GCA_031412835.1 Acidobacteriota bacterium
ATCTTCGACGACACTGTTCCAACGCGTGAACGTTTGCGGCCCGGCCGTCGGGGCAATATTCTTCCGATCTTGCCCATAAACAGGCGCTCGCAGATACGGCGTATCGTCATACGAATACCGGAAAAACAGCCGATTCTTGTCCCCGAAATTATGATCCACCCGCGGACTGAACGAATCCTTGTTTACCACGTTTCCGTCGGTCCGCGCGTAATTGATCGCGCCGTAGTTCGCCCCCAGCGTGGTCGGCGGCGGCATCAACCGAGCCAGGTTCCGCGACACCGCATTGATCCGGCCCGCCGGGATCACATTATTCGGAAACGGAGTTCGCGTAAAGCCGGTCCCCACCGACGCCGTCGTTGCCGGATCGAACAGCGTCACCGCCGCCCCGTTCGTCTGCCGTAAATTCGAAAAATCGCCCGTCAACTGCCGAGGATCCGGCAACGAGGCCGTGAACGTAATGCCCTGAATGAAACGCACCGTCTCGCTATTGAAGAAGAAAAACGTCTTGTTCCGACCGTCGTAGATCTTTGGAATCCGCACCGGCCCCCCAATCGTCCCGCCAAACTGGTTGAACTTAAACGGTGGCCGCTGCCGTCCGCTCCGGTTCGCAAACCAGTCGTTGGCGTTCAACTTTTCGTTCCGGAAAAATTCATACAAAGTAAAGTGCAAATCGTTCGATCCGCTCCGCGTCACCACGTTGAACACACCCCCGGCCGCTCTCCCAAACTCCGCCGAAAAACTGTTCGTCTCCACCTTGAACTCTTGCACCATATCCGGGTTCGGATTGATCACCGGCTGGTTCTGCGCCGCCGCCGAGTTCGGTGCCCCGTCCAACAAAAACTCGTTCGAACTCGCCCGTTGCCCATTGATCGAATATGACACCGTCGAGATTTGATCGATCACCAAATTGTTCACGCCCGACGATGGCCGCACCCCCGGAACAAGCATCGCCAGCGCATAACTATTCCGTCCCAGCAATGGCAACTCCGTCACCTGCTTACTCCCAATCACCGCCCCCAACGACGACGTCTCCGAGTCGAGCAAAATCGCCCGCGCGTTCACCTCAATCGCCTCGTTTACGCTCCCCACCGCCAACACATAGTCCAGGCGCGCGACCAGCCCCACCACCAGTTGCAAGTCCCGCTCCCGAATCGGCTTGAACCCCGCCTTCTCCACGGCCAGCCGATACCCGCCCGGCGGCAACAGCGACACCGTGTAATATCCCTCGGCGTTGCATACCGCCCGTGTCTCCAGCGCCGTTCCCTGGTTCACCAGCGTCACCGTCGCCCCCGGCACCACCCCGCCCGAAGGGTCCGTGACTCGACCGGTGACCGACGCCGTCTGCGCCAAAATCGGCGCACAAGCCAGCGTCAAGGCAATCACACAAAATGGTATGGAAATTCGCACGCAACTGTTATATCACTAGCCCCCATGACTCGACGCCCCCCCCGCCCTTGGCTCCTCGATTCCAATACCGCCGTCCACGGCTACAGCCTCTTCGATGGCATTGAACGCGTCAGGAGCCGCGAATTCCCGGTAATCGAGTTCCATCCCATGGGCCGTCCCAATGCCACCTTTCCTCCTGATCACCACCCACCTCCCCTCCACCGGAGGCCTCGAAGGCTCCGCCTGCCGCGGTGGCCGCCTCGCCGTCCTCCAGCCCCAAAACGCTCACCAAGGAACCATTTCCACCACGCTAAAAGGAGTACATCGACCTGATCCGCCGGTGGGCCGACCGCGCCCATAGACTCGGCCTCGTAACCGGCGTTCTCCCCTCCGTCGACTGCTTCGTCGGCCTCGTTCAAGCGATCGACGACCCCCAAGTTGGCGCCACCATCGACGTCGGCCATCAAAGCCGCTTCGTCGAACTCGTCGCCCGAGTCCCCCTTAAGATCCCGCAAAACCCGACTCCATCACCGCGTATAACCCTCGGCCCCAAGGTGTACCACCACGTCCACGACTCTTTGCCGAGCTCCTCGCCATCTAATACTCTGGCGCACTCGTCTTCGAAATCGGCGGAGACCCCGTCGAAATGCCTACCTATCTTCGCGATGCCCGCGACCAGTTCCAGCGTTGGCTAACCCCGAACTAATCTTTCTCACTCCAATCCTCCGCCTCCTCCGCCGCCGCCGGACCAGCCTCAATCGCCGCCGCCAACACCGCCCGCGCCTCTTCCAATTGGTTCCGCGCTACGCTCACTTCAAACGGCATGCTCGAAAAGCCGATCGCCCCCTCCACCACCGCCTCAATCCCCGCCGCCCGCAATACGCTCTCCACCGCCCGTGCCTCCATCTCGCCATTCGGCCCATGAAAATTCGCCAAAATCTCCATGTCCAGTTCACTTGTCAAATTTGGTTGTTCGTCGTTCATCGTGCTTTAAAGTATCATGGACACCGTGCGCCTCCTAACCCTCCTAGCCCTCTCCACCCTTTCCGTTGTCGCCGCCGACTACTTCCCTCCTCCCGACTCGAAGGGAGGCTGGCGCACCAAGGCCGACCCCGCCCTCACCGCCAAACTCGACGAAGTCTTCGCCTACGTCGGACGAACCACCCAACATGGCGGCCTCCTCGTCGTTCACAAAGGCCACCTAGTCTACGAGCGCTACTTCGGCCGAGGCCATCGCGAAGCCCTTCCCGAACTCGCCTCCACCGGCAAAGCCTTTACCTCCCTCGCCACCGCTATCGTCATGAAGCAAAAGTCCGCCCTCTTCCCTCTGGGCCTCGATACGAAGATATTCTCACCGAAACTGCTCCCCGCCGAAGCCTTCCCCCTCAACGATCCCCGTAAAGCTGAAATCTCAATCGGCCAGGTCCTCTCCATGGCCGCCGGCATCCGCGGCACCAATCCGGTCTATGTGAAGGGTGCCCGCCAAACCTGGGAAAATCCCACGGAAGACAACGGCCCCTACTCCACCACCGACGGCTTCGCTCTCAAGCAGACCCTCTGGTGCGCCCCTGGCGATTGTT
>JANODS010000470.1:0-4617 GCA_031412835.1 Acidobacteriota bacterium
CCGAACTCCACGGCGTATACCTTTACGTCGTAGGCGGGCACTTGGCCCGTGACCGTCACCCGGCTGCGAATCCTCGACCAGCGAGCGTCCTGATCGCTGATGTACTCCCGAACCGAACGCACCTCGCCCACCACCGGAACCACCACCGTCCCCGTCCAGTCACTACCCGAATTGTTCACCACCGTCACGATCACTCGGCCCGGTGCCTCGTTAACCAGGTACTCCACCGGAGCCCCGGTCACCGACGCCACGGTGTTCTGTTCCGCCAGCCAATCAAGTAGTAACGTGCTGATCGTCAACATTTGATCGCCCGTTGCGTTCTGCAAATAGTGAGCAGCGGACAGAATTACCCGCCCGTTTCCCACAGTGTTCGAAGTCAGCAACGGTTGGGTGCCATCCGCCGTCGCGTAGACTGTCGCCGTGGTCACCGTCAGCGGGCTGTACCAGAACGGGGCCTCCCGATACGAACTGCCGTCCAGCAACCAGCGCGAGGATGCCCCTGTCCGCCTCGCCGTATCCACCCGTGCCCCTAAAAGCTTTTCATCGAACGCCGCGCTCTGTGGGGCCGTCATCACGAGGGTTCCCCCCTCTTGCACCCAGGTCGTCAGTGCACTTCGCAAGCGGCTATCGACCGGGACATCGCCGAGGATCACGATGACTTTGTACTGCCGGAGCGCCTCAGCGGAAGCGCGATTCGTGATAACGTCGAGACTATGCCCGTAGCGGGTCAGGCTCATCGGCTCAAACGGCCGAGGGTCGCCCCCGCGCGCCAAATAAGCCTGAAATGCCCTTGCGTCCGGCTTTCCCGTGGCGTCGTTGAACGGCGCTCCCGGCGTCTGCCCATGCAGCCAGTGGTTCGGATAAGCGAGTTTGAAAAAGTTGTTGATCATCCGGTCCCCGTCCGTGTAGGGAATGTCCTGATACCAGACGGCGTCGGCCTGATTGAAGTACCAGTGCTTGGTGTCAAAGCCGGAATGATGGTCGAGCAGGAGCGCCGTAGTCACCACGGCACGGCCCACATCGGCGTGTCGGTTCAGCGCAAAATCCGCGAACGCCTTGTTCATCCTCCCGAATGGGTCCAGGTTCGGAACACTTCCGTAGTAACCGGTCGCCTGATTCCGCAGCACGTGCGCACCCGCCATGTAAGCAATGTAGTAGTGCCGGTTTAAGTAGCTGGGCGACCACCCACCCAGCAGCACCTCTCGGCTGTCAAACCGCGTCGCCATCCCGTTCGAAGTTCGATAGGTCGCAACATCAACGCCCCATTGCCGATCATATTGCCGCCCCGCGCCCCGTATGAAGGGTATCCCTGTTGAAATGTCGCCGAGTTCGTCGATGCTGCGTTCGAGCAAGCAGACGTCCGCTCCCATCTCGTAGGCATAAAACGTATTCGGAGAGTGATCGGTAATCGCCGTTAGCCAATGTTTCCGCGAAGCCACCGGCTGCTCCAGGAAGGAGTACAGCGACGGATAGGCGGAGTAGTAGTATTCCAAAAATCGCCCGTAAGCCTGGGACTTCGTCAGCCCGCGATACCGCGGCCTCCCGTCCGGCACCCAGTTGCCGCCGGACTGGTCCCACTCCGGCATCAAATTCCACGTCACCTTCTCGATCGCGTTCGTCCCGACTAAATCCTCGACGGCCTTTTGCTGGACGTTAAAAGCGAGCGGCGTTAGGTCTCTTCTGGACAGAATCGGCAGGTCCACCATCAGGTTGATGCCCCGGCTCGTGACAAAATTTACCAGCCCGGAGTTCAGCGGTGGTTGCAAACTCACCCCGTTCGCCATCCGGTGATTGAAGTTGGCGGATGCCTCGGGATTCAGAAATCCTTGTGGGCCATAGAACTCGTGATAGAACTCAAAGGTTCGATCCCGAAACGAGTCTCCGGACGGGATTCGGCTCTGCCCCCAACCGAGCAGAGCGATCAACAAGCCAAGCGAAATCGCTGTTTTGACTGCTCGAAACATAAATCAAACCTTCGGCTCGGTCGGATTTCGCGAGGGTCGACCCAACTGAGCCGATGATACGGGTTGCCGAGCCTGATTGCAATAGGATTTGCCGGCGATTAGTACCAGAAACCATCCCCCCGAAGCTCCAAAATTGCTGACAAACGGGTTGGCAACTTGATAGGGTGGAGTCAGAACAGCAGACGATAGAGAAAGTATCATTTGTAAACAACCCTTTTCCATTGTGTCGTTTAGGTTGAATCGAGGGGGCACCCCCAAAATTTTCGGTTGCGTTTGGCACGCTGTGATACCTTTAGTGGTAGCTCCAGCGTTGGGCCTCGCGGCGGATCTTGTTCGCTACGAATCCAGCGTGGATGCGATGGGCTCGACGTTCTCCATTGCTGCCTACGGACCGGATCGCGACTCAATCGCCGCCACCGTGGAGCACGCCCTGGACGAAGCCCGGCGGTTGGATCACATGCTCTCGAACTATCGGCCAGAGAGCGAGTGGAGCCAAGTAAATCGTTTCGCCGGTCAACGTGAGGTCACCGTCAGCCAGGAGTTGTTCGATCTGCTTGCCGCCTGCTACGCCTACAGTCAGAAAAGTCACGGATCCTTCGACATTACGGTCGGCCCCCTGATGAAGGTTTGGGGCTTCTATAAAGGAAGCGGCCAAATGCCGCATCGGTCTGAAGTTCGGGTCGCTCTAGCGCGTATTGGATATCAGAACTTGATCTTGAACCCGACCACCCGCACAGTTCGTTTCGCCAAAAATGGCTTGGAGATCGATCCCGGCGGGATCGGCAAAGGCTATGCTGTCGACCGCATGGCCGAAATTCTCCGGCGCGGCAATGTAAAATCGGCGCTCATTAACGCGGGCGGGTCCTCCCTGTTCGCCATCGGCACCCCGCCCGGCGAATCGGGCTGGGAAGTCAAAATACGGGATCCGCGCGACAGCCGGAAGACCGTTCAGGAACTGCGACTGAAGGATCAGTCCATGTCCACCTCCGGCAGCTACGAAAAGTTCTTTACCGTGCGAGGTCGTACCTACTCGCACATTATGGACCCGCGGACCGGCTATCCGGCGCAGGGTATGTTTTCCGTTTCGGTGATCGCCCCGCGCTGTATCGACAGCGAGGCTTGGACGAAACCGCTCTATATCAATGGCCGCTCTTGGGCGGTCCAAAACATTCCAAAGGGATTCCGCGCCTATCTTTGTGAAGGGCGTTCGGAATCCCCGGGGGAGGCCAAATGCGCGTGGCTCCAATGAGCAGCCGTTTCCTCGATGCATGCCGTCGCCGGCCCACGGACGTTCGTCCCGTGTGGTTTATGCGACAGGCTGGTCGTTACATGAAGCAGTACCGGGACATCCGGGCTAAGCACACCATTCTCGAGATGTGTAAGCGGCCAGATCTCGCCGCTGAAATCACTCTCCAGCCCATCGAAGTCCTCGATGTCGATGCCGCCATCATCTTTGCGGACCTTCTCCTGCCGGTCGAACCCATGGGGTTGAAGCTGGATTACCGCACCGGCGAAGGCCCCCATATCGATAATCCCGTGCGGACCTCGGCTGACGTCGATTCGCTCTCGATCTCGAACGTGGACGACCTCGGCTACGTCGGTGAGTCCATCCAAATGGTCCACAAGGCGCTCGCCAATAAGATTCCAATCATCGGCTTCGTCGGCGCACCGTTCACTCTCGCCAGCTACATGATCGAAGGCGGCCCCTCGAAAAGCTTCCTCCACACCAAACGGCTGATGTACTCGGACGAAACCCTGTGGCGTCGTTTGATGGGTAAAATCGTCGACGTGCTCGGACCGTTCGCGCTGATGCAGGTCGCCAACGGTGCCCGCGCCATTCAGGTGTTCGATTCCTGGGTCGGTGCGCTCTCGCCCGACGACTACGTCCGCTACGTCGCCCCTTACTCCCGCGCCCTCATCGAACGCATCCGTTCGAGCGGCGTACCCGTCATCCACTTCGGCACCGGGGCCAGCGGCTTCTTCAAAGAACTGCACGCCGCCGGCGGCGATGTGATGGGCGTCGATTGGCGCGTCAACATCGACCAAGCCTGGATGGACATCTCTTACCGCAGCGCTGTGCAGGGCAATTTGGACCCCGCCGCCCTCTTCGCTCCCTTGCCCGAACTCAAAGCGAAAGTCCACGAACTGCTCAAACGCACCGGCACCCGGCCCGGCCATATCTTCAACCTCGGCCACGGCATTCTGCCCGAAACCCCGGTCGAAAACGTGAAAGCGGTGGTGCAGATTGTCCGCGACTTCCGACCCTAATGTAACCGCGGTCATCGGCGGCGGCATCACCGGATTAGCCGCCGCCTGGGAACTCTCGAAAGCCGGGAGACCCGCCGTTCTCATTGAAAAGGACTCCGCCCTCGGCGGAGTCATCCGGACCGACCACGTCCAAGGCTGCGTCATCGAAGCCGGTCCCGATAGTTTCCTCGCCGCCAAACCGGCCGCCCTCGAGCTCATCCACGAGATGGGCCTTGCCGACCAAGTCATCGGCTCGAACGACCACCTCCGCGTCACCTACATCGTGAAGGGAGGCCGCCTCATCCCGATGCCCGACGGGCTCATGATGATGATCCCCACCAAGCTCCTTCCCGTCGCCATGAGCCCCCTGCTCAGCTGGGGAACGAAGCTCAAAATGGGCCTCGAG
>JANODS010000471.1:0-1157 GCA_031412835.1 Acidobacteriota bacterium
AAACCAACCTCCCGCTAGTCCCGTGTTATTCTGCAAGTCGTGCAAAAACGTGTCGTTGTCTTTGGAGCCGCCGGCCAACTCGGCGTCGAACTAGTTCGCGTCTTCTCCCTCCGCGGCTATGCCGTCACCGCCTTCAACCGGGCCTCGGTCGATATCTCCGACCTCCCCACCCTCGAATCCAAACTCGCCGAAATCGATCCCGCCATCGTTCTCAATTCGGCCGCCTACAACATGGTCGACGTCGCCGAACGCGAACCCGCTGTGGCCTACCAGGCCAACGCCCTCGGCACCCGCAATCTCGCCATCGCCTGCCGACAAATCGACGCCCAACTCGTCCACTTCTCCACCGACTACGTCTTCGATGGCACCCTCGGACGTCCTTACGTCGAAACCGATCTCCCCTGCCCCATCGGAGCCTACGGCGTCTCCAAACTCTCCGGCGAATACTTCGCCCGCGCCTACTACGACAAGTCCCTCGTTCTCCGCACGTGCGGCGTCTTCGGCCCCGGCGGCCGCAACACCGCCCGCGGCAACTTCGTTGAAACCATGCTCCGCCTCGCCCTCTCCGGCAAACCCATCCAGGTCGTCCAGGAGTATGTCGCCTCCCCCACTTACTCTCCCGCCCTCGCCGAAACCACCGCCGACCTCATCGCCGGAGGCCACTCCGGCCTTTATCACGCCGGCGGCGGAACCCCGATTAGTTGGTACGATTTCGCCGGGAGAATCTTCGCCGCCGCCAACCTTTCCCCGACCCTCACGGTAGCCCGCCCGGAAACCTATCGCACCGAAGCCCGGCGTCCCAAATTCTCCGCCCTCTCGAACGCCCGGCTCGATTCCCTCGGCCTCCCCCCCATGCCCTCGCTCGACGCCGCCCTCGCCGATTATATGCTCCGCCGCTAACTAGCGCTTACTCGCGTAGTAACCTCTCCGCGTCTGCGCCTTCAAGTTCTTATCCGCCAGCCGAATCTCCAGCTTTCGAAATGCCCCGTCCCGCGTGTCATTCGTCGACGAGTAACCAATCACATACTGGCTCCTCATCTCGTCCTGAATCTGCATAAAAATATCGCTCAACGACTGGTTCCGCCCCACGCTAAAAAACCGCCCCCCCGTCTCCTCCGCCATCCTCTTCAAGTCGCCATCCCCGCCGCCCCCAAACC
>JANODS010000472.1:0-1032 GCA_031412835.1 Acidobacteriota bacterium
GATTGACAGGGTGGTGGAGTATCTCCGCCGGGTTCGAAACGTAGACAAAGTGAATCTTGTGGGGTATTCACGTGGTGGCGTTCGCGCGGGAGGCTACACGGCCAAGCATCCCCAGAAAGTGGATAAATTGTTTCTGTTTGCTCCTGGCCGCTATTTTCGACTTAGCCCAACTGACGCGCCAAACCCGTTGCCACGCCCCGGAGTGCCCGGCACCCTAGTTGGGACGGGAGATCTTCATAATCTCTGGGACGCGCAGGTGAAATGCCAAAGCCAAGTTACGCCTCGAGTTCGCCCGGCGATCACAGCCTCGGTGGTGGAGTCTGACCCGGCGGGAAGCACTTGGGGAGCAGCCGGCGTGAGGCGTTCGCCGGTCTGGAACGCCCCTGCGGGATTCACCTATTGGGGATGGAACGCGACGCTTGCCGGACAAGTCCGAGTTCCCACGCTCATCATTCGTGGTGATCTCGATACGACGGTACCGATCTCTGATATAAGGGATCTTTTAGGCGACCTTGTCGGAGCACCGCAGAAAGTGTTCATCCAGGTTGAATGCGCGTCGCATTACTTATTCTGGGAAACCCAGCACATGAGCCTTCTCAACGCGTCGGTTGAATGGCTGTCGAAAGGGACGTATCTCGGTCGATTCAACGGAAACTTCGCCGTTGACGCAGCGGGAGAGGTTCGTCAAGAGCAGTAGAGGTATTCAAAAAACATCAAGAGATGAATTCAGGACGACCCTTTTGCGCGTTCACCGGCTTCGTTCGAGTGGTTCCAGCATCGGTCGATCATTACTCACAATGGAGATAAAAATGAAAAAAATACAAAATTACAAGTTTTTCAAGCTGACGCTTTGTGTTTGTATCGCCATGGGCACTTCCGCGTTTGCGCAGGAGCAGGCTGCGGAAGCGGCTGCGGAAAAAGCGGCCCGAACGACTAACATCCAGACGACTGACTAGAGCCTGTAATTAACTTTACGGGGGTGCGGCGAGAGCCCGTTTCAGAAAGAGGCAGGCGAAGGCCAGGAAATGCAGG
>JANODS010000473.1:0-1906 GCA_031412835.1 Acidobacteriota bacterium
AGAAACGCCGTCGAGGTCAGCCACGGCAAAAAGCTTGCGTTTTCCACCGGGTCCCATCCCCAGTAGCCGCCCCAACCGAGCACCGAATACGCCCATCCAGCGCCCAGCAAAATCCCCGTGCCCTGAAAAAGCCAAGTGACAATCGCCCAGCGCCGCGTCGTGAAAATCCATTCATCGCCCTTCTGCTTCGTGATCAACGAACCCAGCGCGAAAGCAAACGGCACGATGTACCCGACGTAGCCCAGGTACAGAATCGGCGGATGGATCACCATCGTCCAGTACTGCAACAGCGGGTTCAACCCCTGGCCGTCGCCCACGTCGACGATGGCCTTCCCGCCCGTCGACAGCACTTGAAACGGAGGAACGAGAAACGCGATCAGCATCAGGAAGAAGCCCTGCGTCACCATCATCGTCGTCGTCACGTACGGCATCAGCGCCCGATGCTTCCGCCGATTCTGGAGCACTACCACCAGCGCATAGGTCGCCAGGATGAAGTTCCACATCAGCAGCGAGCCTTCCTGGCCGCCCCACCACGCCGAGAATTTGTAGATCATCGGCATCGCTTTGTTCGAATGCGCCGCGACGTACGCCAAGCGATAGTCGCCCGCCATCAGCGCATAAATCAGCAAGCCGGAAGCGGTCGTCACCAACACCCAAACGCAGATCACCGCGCGCTCCGCGCTCACAATCAAAAACTGTTTTTGCTTCCAAGCTCCGACGAGCGAAGCCACGATCGAAAAGATCGACAGACAGAAGGCGAGCAGGATCGCTAGTGCGCCTATGTTCTCCATGATTAAGACCTCTTGATGTTTAGACTACACCGGCCGCTGGTTGATCGAATTTTGCTTCTGGTAGTTCTGGCCCGGTTTGGCCTCGTACTTCGAAGCGCACTTGGCAGAAATCTTCGCGGCATGAAAAACGCCGTTCTGTTCCATGCGGCCGTCCACCAGCGCCTGAGCCCCATCGCGGAACGTGTCCGGCAGCGGCTCGTTGCCGTCGTAGCGGACCGTCATCTTGCGCGACTCTTCCACCAGCACGAACGAAACCTGCTTGCCTTCCCGTTTGATCGAACCCTTCTCGATGTCGCCGCCCACACGCAGGCGCTTCATCTTTGCATTCGCGTCCATCTTCTCGATGTCGCTGATGGTTTTATAGTAGGAGGCTGTATCGTCGTTGACGCCGCTAGCGGCGACCCAACCGAGAGTCCCCACGACCAACGCGATCACAAGTCCAAATTTTAAAGTTGTGTTCATCTCCGTACCTCTCGATCCCAAGTATATCGCCAACGACACCCGAACGATGGAGGAGGTCTACCGGCAACGAGCCAGACCGTGGCGTCGATGGCTCGCTCCCCCGGCCCCACTGCTCCACGATCCCCGCGAACTCGACGTCGATGCGCCGCTCGGCCGCTGGAATCTTTACATCGGCTCGGCGGGCACCTACGCCTCGGGCTACGTCAACATCGACCTCGCCATCATGCCCGGCGTCGATGTCGCCTGCAACGCCGAACTGCTTCCCTTCCCCGACGCCTGCTTCACCCGGGTCGAGTGCGACGCCGTGCTGGAGCACACGCCCCACCCGGACCGCATCGTCCGCGAGATCGAACGCGTCCTCGCCCCCGGCGGCTTCGCGCATCTCGTCGTCCCGTTCTGCCACCCGTTCCACGCCTATCCTCACGACTACCGCCGCTTCACGCCGCAAGGCCTCCGCCTCCTGGCCGGCGGCCTCGAAGTCGTCGCCGAAGGTTGGCGTACCGGGCCAACCGCGACGCTCCTCGTCTTCGTTATTGAATACGCCAAACTCTGGTGCCCCTGGCGACCGCTCCGCGCCGTCGTTCATGGCGTCCTCGGCTGGGCCTTGTTCCCCCTCCGATACCTTGACATCCCTCTCCGTCGGTCGCCGAACG
>JANODS010000474.1:0-10215 GCA_031412835.1 Acidobacteriota bacterium
CCCTGCTCGGTTACGGTGGTGTGATACAGGTTTAAGAGCCGCAAAGCGGATAGAGACTGCAACGTTGCAATGGCGGCATCGGAGATGCCGGTCGTATCGAGGCTTAGCTCCCGGAGTGTCGGATGTCCTTTCAGAGCGGCCAGACCCTTGTCGTCAACCGAGGTGTAATCCAGCCCCAAGACCGCTAATTTTGGGAGGCTGGCAATCGCCGCCATGCTTACGTTGGACGCCCGGGTGTGCAGCAGTTCCAGGCGTTCCAGGTTTTGCAGCGGTCGCAAGAGTTCGAATCCCTTGTCGGTGACGCGGCTATGGTCGAGATTCAACTCTCGCAGGGTCGGAATGGCGGCGAGATGTTTCAGTCCGTCATCGCCGACATCGGTTCCGGCCAGGTCGAGAGTTTGCAATTTAGCCATCTTGCTGAGTTCTGCGAGGCCGGGGCTGGTGATGTCCGTATTCGCGAGGAGGAGGCGCTCCAGCGCCGGCATTCCGGCGAGTTGACGTAGACCCTCGTCGCCCACCACGGAGCCCGTAAAATCGATCTCCGTCAGGTTTGGCAGCACTCGCAAGGATGCCAGCCCCGGCCCGCGAATCTGGGTTCCGCCGAGCCGCAGGGAACGCAACTGAGTGAAATCGGCCAGTTGGGCCAAGCCTTTATCGGTAATCGTCGTGTGGCTCAGGTTCAGGCGGCGCAAGCCGGTCAATGCTTTCAGTGACGTTAGCCCGAGGTCGCCCACTTCGGTGGCTTCCAGGTTGAGCTCTTCGATGGCTGTCGCCGAGGCCAGATACGCTAGCTGCGCATCGCCGATTCCGGTCGCGGCGAGCGAAACCACCTTTAGTCGTCCGCCCGGCATTTCCGCTTTGCCTCCCAGCGCTTGGATCCAGTCCGCTAGAGCTTTTTCGCTCGATGCGGTTGGCTTCGCCGCAGTCAGTTTGCCGCCGGCGGCTGCCGCGCCTACGAACTCTACCTTACAGTTTGGTAACGCCGTCCGAAACGCCTGGAGGGCCGTCGGCGTGACGCGACTGTAGCGCAAGTCCAATCCCGTCAATCCTTTCAACGATCCTAAACGCGATAGCCCGGCGTTCGTAATCCGGCTCCGATAGAGAGTCAGTTCGGTCATCTGGGTCATACCCGCCAGCACCGGAATCGACTCGTCGGTGATCGCCGCCCCGAGCAAATTCAGCTTCCGCATTCTGGTCAAATTCTTCAGATGCGACATTCCCGCATCGGTCACCCGGGTCCCGCCGAGGTCCAGATCCTCGAGCGACGTTAACCCGGCCAAGGAACGCAAACCTTCATCGGTGACCAAGGTATCGCGCAGGCTGAGGCGCCGCAGGCTCTTCAACTGCTCCAGGCCCTTCATCGCCTCGTCGGTGAACTCCGAGTTGCTGAGGTCAAGCGAATGGAGATTTTCGAACGGGGCCAGGCTCATCTTTTCGAGCTTGCACTGGGAACAGCGGAGCTCTTTTAACGCGGCCAACCGGGTGAGGAGCGCCATGCCCTTATCTTGCACGTTGACGTGGGTCAGGAAATGGAGGCCGAAGGAGAGCCGCTCCAATTTTTGCAGTCCGCTGAGAAACTTCAATTGGGCATTGGCGTCCAGTCTGCTTCCGGACGCTGGATTGAACATGGGCCCAGGCAAGTACAGCTCCTTTAATTCGGTCAGCCCGCTCAACCTCTCAAGCTCGGTGGCGCTTATCAGGCTGCCAAGTAGATCGACGCCGGTGATCCGGAATTCGCCCTCTGGTAACGCCAGCAACTGGCCGACCGGAGTCCGTTGGCCATTCAGCATGACCTGACCACCACTGCGGATTACCCATTCGGCCGTTTCGCGTTCGGTGGCGGACGAGCCGAGGGCGGCCGTCAGAAGGAGAAGTGCGGTAAGTCGAAGCATGACGAGTTCCCCTGAATTGTATCGCAAAGCAATCGAAAGCAAAGGAATTGTGCCTCGTTAGAACTGCAGACGAACGGTCAACTGCACCACCCGCGCCGCGCTGCCCGAGTTCCGGGTGCTGAGAATGCCATCGTTGGCGACGGCAATCGGATTGTTCGGATTGTTGAGCACGTTGAAGAAGTCAATGTTTAACCGCAACGCCACTTTTTCCGTCAGGTTCGTGAACTTGAACAGGCTCGCATCGAGAAACCATTGGTTCGGTGCCGTCATGTACTGGTTGCGCCAAGGTACGAGATTATCGTTGAACGGCAACCGCTGCACGGTGTTGTTATTCAATGGAACCCATACGTTGTTCGTATCCCAGAACGGGGTCAGCACGGTGTTCGCGGGTGCGTTAGCCGGAAGTGTCGTCGAGCCCCACGGGATCAGCGGGGCGGCCGCTGGTTTGTAGTTCGCAGGAACTCCCATTACCCCATTCGGCTTGCCCTGCGCGTTCACGCTGTTGATTTGGTTGGCCGGGATATAGCCGTTAAAGTACAGGAAGCCCGGGAAACAGACTCCGCTGCGGCAGTCTTCAATCGGGTACTTCTCGCCGTACTGTTCAATCGGGTTGCCCGTCGGATAGAGATTGGTTGGGAGGGTAAAGTAGTTCGACCGGAAGTTCCCGGTTCCCGCTACCTGCCATCCGCCGACAACCTTATCGACAAAGCCCCGCAAGTTACCGCCGATCGCCTTTCCTTTGCCCACCGGGAGATCGGCAATCCAATTCCAACGGACTTGGTTCTTCGGCGTGTTCGGATCGCGCTGGAAGTTGAGGAACCGGTTACGTTCCCGCTCGCCGACGGGAATCGCGTTCGGCAGGAAGTTATCGGTCTGTTGGATCGTACCCGTCGTGCCGAGAGTGTTGCCGGAAACCCAGAACAATTGAAAGCCAAAGCCTTTGCTGAAACGTCGTTCGAGCTCGGCCTGGAAGCCATTCCAACTGGCGTATCCTGGGCTGCTCAGCCGATTGACGCTGCCGTAGACCTGCTGATCGTACGGCCGCCGCGCGACGCCCGCAAACTCACCGGTGGGCAGGGGAGTCCGCCGGGTGACATGCCAGATGTAGTCGGGAACGCTTTCATTCAGGTTTACGGTCTGCAGGATGTTTGTGGTCCGGTTTCCGACATAGGCCAGGCGCACGACCATGTTATCGAAGATCTCTTTTTCGACGGTCAAATTCATGTCCTGAACCTTGGGGTCGCGAAGAAAGGGATCGATCTGAATGCCCGTAAAGCCGCGGGCGATGGTTCGGGTATCGTTGATATCGATGATGTTGTTGCCTGACGTGTTGACTCCCGCGAAATACTGGGGCACGGTGCGTAACCCATAGTTGGGCAAGCCGTCTGGGGAAAGAGCGGTGTTTGTGACGCTGTTCTGGAATGAGGCCGACACAATCTGCTGATTCTGCTGGCTGCCGAACCAATCGGCGATCGGCTGGGTGTAGTAAGAGATCCGATAACCGCCGCGGATGACGAACGCCTTTGACCCGGATAGCGCCTTGTAAGCAAACCCGATTCGCGGTCCGAACTGCCTCCAGTTATTGGTCACGAGGCTGTTCGACAGGCCGGCCTCCTGAGCGGTGATGATCTTTCCGCCGAAGTTGCTGAGCGCCCGCAGGTTCGCCGGCAAGGTCGCCTGCCGGTTCAAGAAGTTGTCCACGCTGGAACCGACAACGTAGGCCCGTTTCTCGGGGCTAAAGCTGGTCAACAAGCCGTTTCGGTCATTTAACGGAGTCCGGTATTCGTACCGCAAGCCCAGGTTGAGGGTTAAACGCTGGCTAACCTTCCAGTTGTCCTGGATGTAAGGGGCATACTCCTGTCGGCGGAGAAACGCCCAGGGCCGCCGGAATGTCGCGGCGTAATTCATCTGCCCCATGTACAGGTTCGCCATCGGGTGTCCTGTGAAGGGCGTCGCAATCGGATTCTGCGGAGTGGAAACGGTGTCATAGAGTGACGTGGCCTGGGTGCCCGTATTAAAGTTGCCCGCGGCCGAGACAATGGATTTCGGAATATCTTCCCAACGGAACTGGAAGCCAAAGCTGAATTCGTGTTTGCCCGCGACCTTGGTCGCGTTGTTTTGCGCCGTGATCAGGTTGCTGACGAGGTAGAACGGCTGCTCGCCACCGATGACGTAGTCCGCGCCCGATACGCCCAACGACAGCCCGTCAATCGTCGGAAAGTTGACGGCGCCAAAAGGATTCGGCAGGCCAAGCAGCCCGGTGTAGTTCGTCTTATTGTCGCCTGCTCCGCGGTTGTGCCAGTCGCGCATGCCGGAGATCAGAACCTCGTTGGTCAAGGTCGGCGAGAAGGTATGAATCCAGGTGCCGGACAGCGCATGATTGGGCCACCAGCGGGTTGTCTGGTTGATGGTCTTGAAATCGTTCACGGGTAGGAATGGCGCGCTTGTAGCACCGTACTGCTCGTAGTGCTGGTTGTAGGCGTATCGGAAATAGACGGTATTCTGATCTGAGAAGCGGTGGTCGATACGGATATTCCGCGTATCCTGCAACAGCGGCCGCTGGAAGACGCCGATCCAGTTGGCATCGATGAGCGGATTTACGTTGGGCAGATTCGGCATGGCCGTCCGGTCAAACAGGAATTTCGCGACCGGGCTCATTCGCCGGGGATCGATCACGTTCGCGACGCCATTGAAAGTCATCGGCAGGCGGGACCAATTAGCTTGGGTCGTCAGGGGGTCGTAGAGGGTCGTCCGGCGTCCCTGGGCATCGACGAGGCCACGAAAATCGCCGTTGCGCATTTCCGCCGTCGGTACCGACATGCGGGTGGTCGTATTGGCCAGGAAGCGCGTCGATTCCCAATTAAAGAAGAAAAATGTGCGGTTGGTGCCCTTGTACAACTTTGGAATGTTCAGGGGGCCGCCAAGGGAAAGGCCGAACTCGTTGCGGTTGACGTAGGGAGCCTTCGTGAAGTTATCTTCGCGCCGTCGCGCGACGCCGTAAGCGCTGTTGCGGTTGGTATAGAAGAGCACGCCGTGATACTGATTGGTGCCGGACCGCGTCGACATGATCACCGAGGTAGGCCGCGAGAACTTCGCCGAGGAGTTGTTGACCTCGACGCGAATCTCTTCGACCGAGTCCAGGCTTGGGGTCCTCGCCACGTCCCATCCTTCCCACACTTCATTCTGGGCTGAGCCGTCCACCACTAAGGTGTTCGAACCGTTCCGCAGGCCGTTCGCGCGAACCATGCCACCGATACCGTGGCCGTGGGACGACCACTGTATGCCCGGTACCATCACGAGCAGGTTTTGGTAGCCGCGGCCGTTGACGGGCAATTGTTCGATACGCTGCCGGTCTAAGGACGCTCCCAGAGAAGGCGAGTCCACTTTGAGCAGTGGTGTGACGTCCTGTACCTCGACGAGTGTGTTCGTCGTCGCCACCTGCATCACGATGTCGACAGTCGCGTCCTGCTGCACCTGCACGGTCAACGATCCTTCGAACGTCTGCAAGCCCGGCATCTCGACGCGAAGGCGGTAGGGACCGGGGGTCGTGTTGGGAAACACGTAAAGGCCAGCGCTATTGGATACCGATTCGCGGACGACCCCGGTTGCTGTGTTGCGCAGAGCAACCTTCGCGTTCGGAATCATGGCGTTCTGGGAATCGGTGACGGACCCCCGGACAGTGGCATTGGAAGCTTGGGACCACGCCAAAGGCGCAGCGGAAAGGAGAAGCGCAGCGAAAACGGCAAGACTAAGTTGTGTCATGAAGAGTAGACCCAGCGGAAAATTAAAATACTTTCGGAATAGTGTACTCGCGACCGACCTCGGATGCAAGGGAGAATTGTCGTTTACTTTGCTTCGCTTTCGCTACCCAATCGCCACGACTCGTTAAACAATCCGGCCATCGCCAAGTCGGGCAGTTCTTTCGCGCCGACTCGCAGAATTGCATAGTCGCCGTACTGCGGGGTGGGGAAATCCCCGGCCCAGTCTTCCCACAGCGCCGTCAGTCCGCTGTTGAGCACGACGTAGCGCTTGGGGTTGAGGGGATTCGGATAGATCATCGCGGGCAAGACTTCACCCGCCGCGAACCGGTTGCCGCCCATCGTGACCGTTTCCCGGCCCCACGTAAACGGCAATTTCCCCATCACCTTCTCGATCATCCGGTTGCTCCCGGGGTCTCCGAACAGCACGATGTGGTATTTCTCCAAGTCGGCCGCCGTGAGGTCCTTGTCGTCCTTCACACGCGGATGGCCCCGGTAGGCCAATTGATATTGGCGATCGAAGCGGGCCAGGATTTCGAGAGCCTGCTGGTGGGCCGCGGCGTTCCAGGGAACCCCGGTGGGCTTCACGATGAGAAACGGTTCAAGAAACGCGTCGTCAATCGGCCCTTGCAGCCCATGCCGTTTTCGCAAGCCGGCGGATTCGATCCGCGGCGCTACCTGCCACTTCCCACCGCTCTTCGAGAAAACCAGTTCCCCCGCACCGGTCACGGTTAGCTGCTGGCCGTCGATTACCACCGTGGCCGCGCGGTCGGTTTCCCGCAGCGTGAGCCGGTTCAGATTTTTCGTCTTGATCTCGAATCGGCTCCGATTTCCCAGGCGCTTTGCCTCAATTTCAGCTCGTTCGTAGTGCTTCTCCAAGCCCTCCAGCGTTGCCCAGTGGCTCCGGTTGTATCGCGTCGTGTACGTCAAGAAGCGCAAGTGGTCCGGCGAGACACGGCCCCGCTTGAGGTTGTCGAGGTGCATCGCGTCCATCCGTTTCCGAAATTCCGGATCCGTCGCATGGGGCGTGTTGGGAGCCACCAGAAACACGATCGACGGCACCTCTTTTACGCGCAACCCTGTCGTGAACGACTCGCCTTCGAGGTGGAAGCCCTCCCGCATCAGTTGCTGCCGCGCTGCGACGTGCTTGGAGAAGGTCCCGTCGATTTCGCCCACGTACCCAATGAACGGCATGTTGAACGCGTTCAACATCCATTCGTAGGTGTTGTCGAAAATCCGGCACATCGCTTGCTGATGGGGTGCCAAATCCGTCACGAGCCGCATCCGATGGGACTCGTTGTCCCCAGCCCCGGCCTCGACCGACGCCCATTCGCCTGGGAAATGCAGCGCCGAATGCCAAACCCCGGCGCCTCCCATTGAGAACCCGCGTAGCGCGACCCGGTCCTTGTCCACTTTGTATGCCTTCGAGACGGCCGCAATGCCTTCGAAGATGTCCGTCTCGCCGGGCCAATGAAACGCGTTGTTCCCTCGACCAAACAACTCAATCTGAATCGTCCCCGGCAGGTGCGGCCTGTCCGGGCCCCGCTTGGTAAACGCGCTAATAAACTCGACCTCGTACCTAGTCACGTACCGCCCGTGTTCAATCACGTCCAGTGGCAGCGCCCGTAGCCCGTCGTATTCCTCGGGCACGGTCAACCGGTACGGCTGCACCGATCCGTCCACAGCGGAACGGTAACCGCGAATCACCCGCCCCTTCTGCGAGGTCCAGGGCGACTGGCCCTGCCGCAGCAGCGCCGCGCGCTCCATGCCCATCTCCACCACGCTCAAGGTCGACGCCACCGACTCCTTGCGGAAAAACTCTTCCGGGAACGTCAGGATCCATCGTGCCGCCTCGGCAAAGATCTCGACATCGGCCAAAAGTTCGTCGCTTACGCCGCGCCCCCGTAGCCCCTTGATTTCGCCGTCCAGCGCCATCATTTTCGTTTGAATCTGTTGTTTCTCTTCCGCGGTAGGCGAATAGGGTTCCGTGCGCGGTCGAAACCGCGTGGTCGGCAGAATCTCCCCGGCCCGGCCCTGCTTCGGCGAAGGGACCTGAACCGTTTGGCTTAACATCAAACCGGCACAGAGGAAACAAAAAGAGATGGCAAAGGCTTTCATGGGGATGGGTTCGCTGCTACTGCTTCGAAGTATCTTACCAGTGAGACCGGGTGGGTGGTACCCTCGAAAAGAAGTTGAAGGCAAACGCAAGTTAAAGGCAGAAAACCATGATGAAGCGATTTCTTCTCGCAGTTGTCCTCCTTACCGGCACCCTCTCCGCTCTCGAACCGGAGCGAGAACTCAAAGACGCCGACGGCAAAACCATCGTCAAGTACGTGGTTGAGGCCCCCGCCAACCCGGCCGCGCAACTGGGCCTAATCATCTGTTCCCAGGAACACGATACGCCCACCGGTAACGATATTTTCCCCGTCCGCCAAAGTCTCCTCCGCCTTGGTCTATCGAGTCAATACGTGCTGATCGCGCCCGCCCCGCAGTCGCGCAAGTTCGGCCCCGCCGACCATGAACCCATCCAAAAGCTCATTGCGTGGGCGAAAAAGACCTACCCGATCAACCCCCGCCGCGTCTACATGTTTGGCAAAGGCGAAGGCTCCAAAATCTCCATGGAGTTCACGATGACCCACCCCCAACTCGTCACCGCCGCCATCGGCTATAGTTGGGGCGCTTGGCTGATGCCCTCCGAGGTCTCCGAGCCGATTGACTTTGCAAACCAGGCACCCGAAATCTACCTCACCCTCGGCCGGCGCGATCTCGATAACCACCTCACCTGCGTCCGCGACGCCTACCCCCGCCTTAAAGCCAAGGGTTATCACCTCATCCATCGCGAGTTCGACGAACTCTCCGACCGCAGCTACCATCCGGTCAGCAACGACGACGCCCTTGCCTGGGCCACGCGTCTCCGCAACAAAACTCTACCGCCATCCGCCGAGGAAACCCGCCTCCTCCGCGCTTTTAACTCCAAGCCCCCGGCCCCGGTCAATGGTCACTATCCCACGCTCGCCCTGGTCGGCGGAGTCCCCGCCGGAGCCGTGCTTCAGAAGTTGTTTTTGTCGGCTGATCCGATCGTTCGCGCGGCTGCCGCTGAGACGGCCAAACACGGCATCTTCGGCGCAGCCACCACCGCCGCCCTGGCTCGGCTCACGACCGACAGCGCCCGCGAGGTGAGCCAAGCCGCCATCGGGGCACTCGCCCTGTTGGCGAATTGGCGCTATCCGGAGGCGCAGACGGCCCTGATCCAACTGGCCACTAACCCGACCGCCGATCACACGAGCCGCCTCAGCGCGGCCGACGGTTTGGCATACGCGGCTCGGCTCCAAGTGAAAGGCATCCGCCAGGATCCGGCTCTCTTCGCCGCCCTTGTAACGCTGAGTCAGGACAAAGACGAACCCATTCGCTCCACCGCCGCCCTCGCTCTGGCCCCGGCGTTTGAACCCCCGCCTCCCGGTGCCCCGCGCCGCCGTTCGCCCGAAGGAGGCTGGCAGAAATGGCTCGAAGGCCTCTTTGCCACTGAGAACGTGGAAACGAAGAAGTACGAGATCTGCGCCTCTACGGGGAAGGAAGAATCCCTCGACAACTTCTGCCGCGGCGGCGACGCTATCCGAGAGCGAAAGGTCGCTGCTGGTTTTGCGCTCACGCTGCGGTCAGCCGAAGCCGGCTACGTACCCGCGCAGGCCGCCGTCGCGATGCTCTACGCCACCGGTAAAGGCGTCGCCCAGAATTATGCGGAAGCTGGCAAATGGTGGCTTAAGGCTGGTGCCGCCGGTGACCTCGTCGCCGCCCGCCACGCCTGGAACCTCTATCGCAACGGCGAAGGTACGGAGCGAAACGCCACGCTGGCCAATCAAATGGCGCCGCTCCTCGGCGAGCCCATCCAGCAGCCTCGCGCTCCGAAGAAGAATACTCCGACTCCCACCGGATCTCGCTAGTTGGCCGGACGGTGCCACAGCACCCGGTTCAGATTGCCGCGGCCCGGATCGGAGAGCACCTCTCCCTTCCGAGCCGCGTCGACGGAATGCAGGCCGGGCGATTCGACATAGCCGATCACTTTCCCCGTCTTCCGGTCCACGTTGACGAGCCAACCGGGTGCTTCATTGATCACGTTCCGCGCATGCGTCCCAATCCACAAGTTGCCGTCGGGACCGGTCGTGATGGAAAACGTTTTTCCTAAATGCGTCCACTCCCCAAGGTACTTGCCGGTTAGGTCGAAGCGCTGGATGCGCCCGTTTTGGCGGTCCGCCACGTAGACGACTCCATCGCGCAGCGCGATTCCGTGCGGCAGATTGAACTGCCCTGGACCCGTTCCCGCCGTTCCCCACTGGCGCACTCTTTGGCCGGCCGCATCGTATTCCAGCACCCGCGCATTCCCATATCCATCGGCGACAAATATTCGCCCTTCGGGGCCGAAGGCGATATCGGCTGTCCCCCGCGCGCCTCGCTTTCCTTCCGGCAATCCGCCCACCTCAATCCGCAACAGGAGCTTACCGTGCGATGAAAACTTGAGCACCACCGAACTGCCTGAATCCACCGTCCACACGTTTCCCGCGGGGTCC
>JANODS010000475.1:0-1623 GCA_031412835.1 Acidobacteriota bacterium
GCGGCAATGCTCGGACCTTGGGGCAGTTGAAGAAGCTGAACCGCGAGAAAGATCTGAAGGCGAAGGTGACAGGGGAGTTGACGGGCGATGTGATCAAGGTCCAGCAGGTGGAGTTTCAGTAAGCCGCTTCTGGAGGGAGACCCAGAGGGGAAAGATCGGCGGGTTTTCGAGCCAGCGGATCATCCAGTCGATTTTCGTCTGGCGGGCGGCAGGGTTGGGGTCGCGGCGCAGGGCCAGTTTGGCGTGAGCTTTGGCTTCGAGGACTAGGTCTCGGGCTTCGTGAGGAGCTGTTTGGTAGGAATCGCTGAGGGCGGAGAGGGTGCGGGCGAGATGGTGGAAGGAGTCTTGGCGGACTCCTTCGACGAGCGCGTCGAGCGGCACGTCGGAATCGCGGAGGAGATGGCGGAGGTAGGACGTCGAGATGGGGGCGAGCTGGGCGGCGAGATCGGCGAATTGACTCGGGTCAATGCGACTTGGGACCGGGTTTGAGAGCAACTGGTGGAGGCGCTGTTTTTTGCTGGCCACGGCGGTATTCGGCGACCGCGCGGTTGTGCGCGGCGGCGTCCTTGGAGAAGCGGTGACCGCCGGAGCCGTCGCCGCGGGCTACGAAAAAGAGGGCGTCGGTGGGGGCGGGATGGAGCGCGGCCCTGAGCGCGGCGGCGCCGGGGTTGGCGATGGGCCCAGGAGGAAGGCCGATAGTTTTGTACGTATTGTAGGGGTGCTCGCGATCAAGGTCGGAGCGATAGATGGTGCCGCGCCAGACGCCGAGCAGGAGGGCGGCGTAGGCGGTGCTCGGGTCCGCGTCGAGCTTCATGCCGATCGAGAGGCGCTTAGCGTAAAGCCCGGCGACGAGGGGGCGTTCCGAGGGGATCGACGTTTCCTTTTCGACAAGGGAAGCGAGGGTGACGGTTTCGAGCACGGGAGCCTTGGGTTGGAGGGCGTTCCATTCTCTGCGGAAATTGGAGACCATGAGGGCGCAGAGGGCCTCGGCGGTGGTGGAGCGGGTAATGCGGTAGGTGGAGGGGAAGAGAAAGCCTTCGAGGGACGGGGCGGTGGGGGCAAGGTCTTTGATGAGCTTGGGGTTGCGGGCGGCTTTGAGGAAATCGGCTTCGGTGATGATGCCTTGCTCGCCGACGGCTTTGGCGATGTCGAAGAGGTTGTAGCCTTCGGGGATGCGGAGTTCGTAATAGCTGACGTCGCCGCGCGCGATGCGGTCAAAGACTTGCCAAGGGGAGGCGGGATTGACGAAGCGGTACTCCCCGGCTTGGAGCTTGCGGCTGGGTTGGAGGAGGCGGGCGAGGCTGATCTGCCAGCCGAACTTGACGACGCGCTGGGCGGCGAGTTGGTCGCCGATCGAGCGCGTGGAAGAGCCGCGGTCGATGTCGGTGTAGACATCGGGCGTGTGGGCGAGGCCGGGGATGAAGAGCGAGCCGACGAGGCCGGCGGCAATCAGCAGGACGAGGAGGACGAGCCAGCGGAGGCGCTTCATCCTAACGCTCCGAGGTAACTGTTGAGGATGAGTTCGGCAGCCATGCGGTCGACGTTGCCAGGTTTGCCTTTGGCGCGGCCGGATTCAGCGAGGTAGCGGTTGGCTTCGATGGAGGACATGCGTTCGTCCCACAT
>JANODS010000476.1:0-1958 GCA_031412835.1 Acidobacteriota bacterium
TCGGTCGGGTCGGGATTCGATTTGAAGAAGGGGAGCAGGCTCATTTGGTGACGACCTCGTCGAGATTCAGCAGTTGATTGGTGACCATGGTTAACGCGGCGAATTCGGCGGTGGAGAGGCCGGCGTCGGCTTTGGACTCTCCGATGGCGAGCAGCTTTTTGGCGTCGGCGGGATGGCCGTCGTAATAACGAAGGTAATCGCGATAGGCGCTTTGGGTGATCGTCTGCTCTTGCGGTTCCAGCGGGCGGGCGAGCAAGGTGCGGGCGATGAGATTGAGTTGGGCGATGGGGTTATTCTTTTCGGAGAGGAGAGCTCGCTGGGCGAGGGTGCGAGCGGCTTCGACGAACTGGGGATCGTTCATGGTTACGAGGGCTTGGAGCGGGGTGTTGGTGCGCTCGCGGCGGACGGTGCAGGTTTCGCGGGTGGGCGCGTTGAATATCTCCATGTTAGCGGGCGGGGCGCTGCGCTTCCAGAAAGTATAGAGGCTGCGGCGGTAGAGGCTGGCCCCAGTATCGCGTTTATAGAAGCGGGTGTTGCTGCCATCCATGGCGACGGTCTCCCAGACGTTGTCGGGCTGATAGGGGCGGACGCTGGGGCCGCCGATGGGGGTAGTCAGCAGGCCGCTGGCGGCGAGGGCGTAGTCGCGGATCATTTCGCCATCCATGCGGAAACGGGGGCCGCGGGCGAGGAGTCGGTTGTCGGGATCCTTCTGGAGTTTGGCGGGGGTGGCGATGGCGGCTTGGCGGTAGGCGGCTGTCGAGACCATGAGACGCATGAGGCCTTTGACATCCCAGCCGGAGTTCCGAAATTCGACGGCGAGCCAATCGAGGAGTTCCGGGTGAGACGGGGCTTCGCCTTGGCTGCCGAAATCCTCGACGGTCTTGACGAGGCCGGTGCCGAAGAGTTCCTGCCAGAAGCGGTTGACGGTGACGCGGGCGGTGAGGGGGTTACTGTCGTGGATAAGCCACTGGGCGAGGCCGAGGCGATTCTTCGGGGCGTCCGGCGGGAGGGGCGGGAGGACGCCGGGGACGGCGGGTTCGACCTTGTCGCGGGGCTGGTCGTATTGACCGCGGAAGAGGATATTGGCCATGGCGGGGGAGTTCGGTTTCTCCTGCATGACATGGGTGATGGCGGCTCGGCGGCGGATGGCGCGGCGTTCGTCTTGGAGGGCGACTAGAGCTTGGTAGGCGGGGCGGACGGTGGGGCTCAGGTTGAGGTGATAGTAGTGTTCCCAGGCGGGGCGGTCCGCCTTTTGGAGGTCTGGCCAGAGGGCGATGCTGCGAGCTTCGTCAACGCGGAGGGCACGAGGGTAGAGGCGGAGATCGCTGATTTTGCCGCCGGCGAAGAAGCGCTTGGCTCCGTCGCCGCCGAGGCGGAGGGGGGCGGTGGTTTTGATTTCACCGAGGAGGTCGAAGAAGTTTTCGTTGGGCCCCTCGAAGGAGACGGCTTGGCCGTTGACGAAGAGGGATAGGCCGTCGCGGAGGCCGGAGCCGTCGTAGGTGACGGTGAGGTGGTGCCACTCTTCCACTTTGAGGCGATTGTTGTTGGTGCCGCGGATTTGGATGGCTTTGTTGTCGTCGCCGACGAGGCGGAGGAAGGGACGGCGGTCGTTTATCTCGACGGCGATGCCGCGGGCTTTGTCGTTGGGGAGACGCTGGAGTTGGCTGAGGACGGTGAGGTTGGTTTCGGACTTGGGGAGGTAGAAGCGGACGGCGATGGAAAAGGGCTGGGCGCGGGCGAAGAGGGGTTGGTTGGGGAGATCGAAAGTCTGCTTGGCGGCGAACTGTTTTTCGCCGGGGGGGAGATGGAAAGACTCGCCTTGCACGGGCAGTTTTACGGCTTTGTATTTGGCTCGGCGGAACCATTCGGCGAAGGCGGGGGCGGCGGCGGATTTGGCTTCGGCGAGGCGGGCGGCGGAGGCCTGTTCGAGTTCGGGGAGGCTGTTCCAACGGGCGCGG
>JANODS010000477.1:0-1690 GCA_031412835.1 Acidobacteriota bacterium
CTCCGCGTGCCCGAAATGAAGCACGACGATCTCAAGGGCCTCAAGCTGAAAGGCAAAGTTGTCGTCATGCTCTCCGGCGCTCCCAAAGGCTGGCCCGGCCCACTCTCGGCCCACGTCCAGTCCGGCGACGTCCGCTGGGAAACGCTCCGCAAGCTCGGAGCCATCGGCCTCATCACCATCCCCCGCGTCCAGACCGTCCCCTGGCCCCGCGCCTCCGCCGCCCGCCTCCAACCGTCCATGACCGCCATCGCCGACGAACTCGGCCAGCAAATCTCCCTCACCTTTCATCCCGACCAAGCCGAAATCCTCTTCTTGGGCTCCGGCCACACCGCCAAAGAACTTCTCTCTCTAGCCGCCGCCGAACAGCCGCTCCCCAAGTTCGCACTCCAAGGCGAACTCGCCGCCACCATCGCCGTCAAGCGCGGCGAACTCGATAGTCCCAACGTCGTCGCCAAGCTAATCGGCACCCATCCTAAACTCAAAAACGAGTTCATTGTCATCAGCGCCCACCTCGACCACCTCGGCAAAACCACCTCTTTCTCGGGCGACGGCATCTTCAACGGTGCCCTCGATAACGCCTCCGGCATCGCCGCCATGCTCGAAGTCGCCCGCCAATTGAAGGCCGGCAAGCCACTCGAACGCAGCGTCCTTTTCGTCGCCGTCACCGGCGAAGAAAAAGGCCTCCAGGGCTCCCGTTACTTCGCCGAAAACCCCACCGTCCCCCCCAAACAAATCGTCGCCGATTGCAACATGGATATGTTCATGCCCCTCCACCCCCTCAAATTCCTCACCCTCCTCGGCATCGACGAATCCACCCTCGGCGACGACGCCCGCACCGTCGCCAAAGAGTTCGATCTTCCGATCCTCCCCGACCCCACCCCCGAACAACGCCGCTTCATCCGCAGCGACCAGTACAGCTTCATCCGCGCCGGCATCCCCTCCCTCGCCTTCAAGTTCGGCTACGAGAAAGGCTCCCCTGAAGAGAAGCTTCAAGCTGAGTGGCTCAAAACCCGTTACCATGCGGTCTCCGACGACCTCCAACAACCCATCGACATCCCTGCCGCCGGTCGCTTCACCGAGTTCCTCACCGCCCTCGTCACCCGAGTCGCCAACCAACCGGAGCGGCCAACCTGGAAATCTGATAGCTTTTTCAAACGATTCGCCAAATGAACCTGCCACTCACTCCCATCCGCTATCTCTACCGCGCCGCCGATGTTTTCAACCGCCGCATCGGCATCGTCTGCGGCGAAAAACAGTTCACCTACGGCCACTTCGCCGAACGCTGTGAACGCCTCGCCGGCACACTCCTCTCGCTCGGCCTTCAACCCGGTGACCGCGTCGCCTACCTCAGCTTCAATACCCATCTGCTCCTCGAAGGCTACTACGGCGTCGTCATGGCCGGCGGCATCGTCATGCCCCTCAACGTCCGCCTCACCTCCGGCGAACTGACGGGCATTCTCAACCACTCCGGCGCTCGCATCGTATTCTTCGAACCAGACTTCGCCCCCCTCGTTGCCGACCTCGATTGCCCCGTCGTCGAACACTGGATCGCCCTCGACAAGTTCGAAATGAACGCCCCACCCGCCCCCTGCGACTGGACCAAAATCGACGAAAACCAAATCGCCGAACTCTTCTATACCAGCGGCAGCACCGGCACTCCCAAAGGCGTCAGCCTCACCCATCGCACCCT
>JANODS010000478.1:0-2103 GCA_031412835.1 Acidobacteriota bacterium
CTTCTCTTGAGAACGGCCCAGGACGCGCCAATGCGCCCTAGGCCGTTACGGATTCTAGAACGTCAACCGCAGCGCAAACTGCAACTGACGCGGAATCCCCGCCAACCCCGTGATAATTCCGGCATTGGGATTGCCCACGCCCGAATTTGGCAGGTCGAACTGCGCATGGTTGAAGATGTTGAACATCTCGCTCCGGAACTGCAACTTCACCCGCTCGGAAATCTGGAAATTCTTAAATAGCGAGAAATCCACATTCGTTCGACCCGGTCCGCGCAGCACGTTCCTACCGCCATTGCCAAACGTGAACACCGTCGGCGTACCCCACGCGGCCGTGCCCGGCCCTGTCCCTAGCGACGTATCGAACCAACGCGCGATCGTCGGGTTTTCGATCTTCCCGCTCTTGTAACGATCCGGACGGCTACCGCCCGCGTTTGATACCGAGTTCGCCAGAACGGGGGTAAACGGCAGCCCCGTCTGCTTCTGGAAGATCATGTTACTATCCCAGCCGCCCAAAATGTTGTCCACCACCGAATTACCCGAACTGAACTTCCGGCCTTTGCCGAACGGCAGTTCATAGTTCATGCTGTACACGAAACGGTGTGCGATGTCGAAGCCAGACGTCGCCCGTTCCACGCTGCGAAAACGCCGATCCTGCGGCAGTGGCCCATTGTCGGCACCGCCAAACTGGTTGCCCACATTGTCGATTGAGTGCGCATACGTATAAGCCGCCAGGAAGCCCAGCCCATTCGAAAACCGCCGTTCAATCGTGCTCTGCAGCGAATGGTAGGAAGACAACCCGTCCGAGACGTTGTAGTCCACGTTCACAATTCCCGGTGCTACCGCAAACAGCGGCCGCCGCGGTCCCGGCGCGCCCGCTCCCGGAATCTGCTGGTTAAAGTTATACACGTTGTCCAGTTTACGCCCCAAATTGCCCACGTAACCGATTTTGAAAACAAGCTCCAACGGCAACTGGTGCTGCACCTGCAAGTTGAACTGCTGCGCATAGCCCGAAACGAAATTAGACGCCACGCCCAGGAAATTCCCCACCGGATTTCGCACCGCGGATTCCGCCGTCAAGGTCGGGATCGGCGGCAATCCATCCGACACCCGCCGCGGGTTCGCGACGAACTGGTTGATGTCCAGCGCATTGATCGGGCCGTACGGCAACTGCCGATGGCGCCGCATCAATACGCTCTCGCTACCCGCCGGGGTAAAGAAAATACCGCCGCCGCCGCGAATCACCGTCCCCGGGCGCAACCGGTACGCAAAGCCCAAGCGCGGAGCAAAGTTGTTCTTATCTCCCAGCACGCCCGTCCGCGAATCCGAGTTGAATCCAGCTACCAGCAACTTTGCCTGCACCACATCATAGTTTGTCCACCGATCAGTCACTTCCGTCGTCGGCGTGTCGTATTCGTACCGCATTCCGACATTCAAGGTCAGCTTATCGGAAACCTTCCAATCGTCCTGCACAAAGTAGTTCGATTCCCACATCCGGATCCCCGGCGCGATCAAGGTGAAATCCTGCTCGATCGTACTCGCGGCTCCTAGAACCAGCGCCGCCATCGCGTCTCCCGTCGCGCCCGCATTGTTCGGGTTATCCGTGAACGTCCGGCCAAAGTTGAAACGGCCATTCCCACGATTGGTCTGGTACTGCGTCAACTGCCGACGGCGGAAGTCGACGCCAAACTTCACCGTATGCCGTCCGCGCAGATTCGTAAAATTCACGCCCGGGTGGAACGTGTTTTCAATCCGCTTGATCGGCAATGATCGGGTCTGCCCAATGCCCGAATAACCGGCCGGGCTGAAAATCGGAATACCGTCCGAGTTCGGACCCTGGTTCGATCCCCGCACGCCCAGCTTCTCGCCCAACTGCGCCCCGGCGGACGCTCCTTCCTGCAGGAAGTTCAGGTTAAACCGGTTGAACCCCATGCGCGCTTCCATCACAAAAGTCGGCTGAATCGTCCGCACCCAGTTCAACACCGAGTGGTACGCCTTCAACGCCGAAGCCCCGGCAAACGTATCTTCGTTGCCCAGGCTCACCGGCGCACTGATCGCGAGATCGATCACGTAGCGCAGGGAAAGCCCGACACCGGCCAGGACCAG
>JANODS010000479.1:0-1381 GCA_031412835.1 Acidobacteriota bacterium
GCCTTCGGCATCGCCGATCCCCTCGCCCTCCCCGCCGTCCTCGCCGACTTCACCGCCCGCATGTACGCCCAACACCAAGCCCTCCATCATCTCGACGTCCCTTCCGGCCCCTGGCTCTACCGCGTCTTCCTCCTCCCCGGCAGCTTACAAGTCGATCTCGGCTTCGTCCCCGCCTCGGACTTCCGTGCCTCATCGCCCACCTTTCGCCTAATCTCCGGCGAAGCCCAAGACCCCCTTCACGCTCCACCTCCCGACCCCGACTCTCTCGTCGGCCTCGCCTGGCTCTACGCCCTCCACGCCCGCACATCCATTGCTCGAAACCACCTCTGGCAAGCCGAATTCATGATCAGCGGACTCCGCGATACCGCCCTCGCCCTCACCTGCCTTCGCCACAACCTCCCCGCCCATTACGGTCGGGGCTTCGACCATCTGCCCCCCGCAATAACCGATCCCTTCGCCGACGCCCTCGTCCGCCACCTCGACCCGCCCGAACTCGCCAGGGCCCTCCGCACCGCAATCGACTGTCTCCTCACCGAAATCCACCACGCCAACCCCGCCCTCGCCACCAAGCTCCAAGAAACACTGCTCCTTTGCACTGCCGACGAAGCGGTAGGATAAAAACATGAAAGGTCTCTCTCTCCGATTTTGAGCAGAATCCTCAGGAGCACTTTGGCCGCGTGCGGGAGGGTAAATTCCCGCTAGTGCTCACCGACAACGGAAAGGCCGACTTGGTCGTCCAGGACGCCGCCGGCTACCAACATTTAATGGAACGCCTTGATCGTGCTGAAACCATGGAAGCCCTTCGGGCCGGCTTGAAGGACATCACCGAAGGCCGCACGATCCCCGCCAAGGACGTTTTCAACGAACTCTGCACAAAATATGATTTATAGCCTGCGCATGACTTCGCGGGCCCGTTTCGAGTTGCTTGCCTTCGTTATTGGGCCCAAGCCCCCCTCTCCGCCGAAGACGTCCCCACCGAACTGCTAAACTGAAATCTACTTTGAAAATAGGTTTTGTAAGTCTCGGCTGCCCGAAGAATCTCGTCGACTCCGAAGTCATGATGGGCGATCTCGTTTCCAAAGGGCACGAACTCACCGCCCACCCCGAAGACGCCGACGTAATCGTCGTCAACACCTGCTCCTTCATTGACCCCGCCAAGCAGGAGTCCATCGATACCATCCTCGAAATGGCCCAGTTCAAGCACACCGGCCGCGCCCAGCGCCTGGTCGTCGCCGGCTGCCTCGTTGAACGCCATCGCAGCGACATTCTAGCCAATCTCCCCGAAGTCGATGCCGTCCTCGGCACGAACGAACTCGCCAATATCGCCGCCCTCTGCGAAGGCCTAGAACCTTCCAAAAATCCCATCGAGCCCTTCCTCTAC
>JANODS010000480.1:0-6558 GCA_031412835.1 Acidobacteriota bacterium
ATGCAGATGACCGAGATCGTCAACCGCCGCCTCATCAAGCATGCCCACATGGTGAATATCACCAAGGAAATCATGCTCCACGGCATGCGTGCCGACTACGACGCGGTCGACCGCCTCAGTCTCAAACTCCTCGGCATGGCCCGCCTCGCGAAACAGGTCACCGCCACCACCCCGGCCGGCACGCGCATCGTCGCCGATCTTTCGGCTGACTACCAGTGGCTCAAAACCTCCGGCATCATCAGCGCCAAAACCTGGGGCAATCTCCCCGGCGGCGAGGTCTGGACCACGCCCGGGGAAGTCAACGGCGTCTACGTCGTCGATGGCGTTGTCGGCGACTATCTCTGCGCCAAATACGGCGACCTCCAAGCGACTCCCCTTACCATCACGGTTGTCGCCAACCGCCTGGAATCTGTCTCCTGCGCGAACAAAGAACTGGAGCGCGAGTTCTGGGAATACACCCACACGGATGAGAACAGCGACCGCGTCGGCGAGTTCGCCATCGGCACCAACATCGGCGTCCGCGACGTTATCGGCAACATCCTTCAGGACGAAAAAATCCCCGGCATGCACATCGCCTTCGGCCACCCCTACGGCGACCATACCGGCGCTCAGTGGACTTCAAAAACCCACATCGACGTGGTCGGGCGCAAGTTTGATATCTGGCTCGACGACATTCAAATTATGCGGGCCGGAGAGTTCCTGGTGACGGCGTGATTGCAGCCGCCCGCCAAGCCTTTAACCAATCGTGGCAGCCGTCCGACTACGCCCGACTGCTGGACAGCCTCACATTCGCCTGCGGCGAGCCCGTCCCGTTCCGCATCTGTGAAACGCCCTGCTTCCTGCCCACCGCGCTAGTCGACAAGCTCATCGCCTCCGGCGCTGAACTCATCCGCCAGCTAGCCGAAAGCAACGACTATCGCGCCGCGTCTGAAGTCGCCATTCCGGCGCTCTACCGCGTCCCCAACGAACCCCATCAACCTCTATTCACCCAAGTCGATTTCGGCCTCGTCCGAAACGCCGTCGGCGAATCCGAACCCAAGCTCGTCGAAATCCAGGGCTTCCCTTCCCTCTACGCGTTCCAGGCCGTCCTCTCCGCCGCTTACAATTCTTCATCGTACTGGCGCTATCATCCCGACCCTATCAGCCCTGCTGGATATTGGCATCTATTGGGCCAAGCCATTCTCGGCCACCACGACCCCGAAAACGTGGTTCTACTTGAAATCGATCCGCGACACCAAAAAACCCGCTGCGATTTCGTCATCACCGAAAGCGAGTTCGAAGTCGCTACCGTCTGCATCACCGAACTCCACCGCCAAGGCAACAAGCTCTTATATGAGCGCAACGGTCAAACCATTCCCATCCACCGCATCTACAATCGCACCATCGTCGACGAACTCGAACGCCGCCAAACCACCGCCCCCTTCGACTGGCGGGACGAACTCGACGTCGAATGGGCCGGCCATCCCAACCACTATTTCCGCTTTTCCAAATTCTCCCTTCCGTACCTCCGCCACGCTTCGGTCCCCCCAACTTTCTTCCTCGATCAAATCGCCGAGATCCCCGCCGACCTCGACCGTTGGGTGCTCAAACCCCTCTTCTCTTTCGCCGGCCTCGGCGTCCGCGTCGGCCCCACGAAAGCCGAAATCGAAGCCATTCCCCCCGCCGAACGAAGCCAATGGATCCTGCAGGAACGTTGCGACTTCCAACCGTTTTTTGATACCCCCGCCGGCCCCACCAAGGCCGAAATCCGCGTCATGTTCATCGGCCCCAAAGCCGTCGGCCTGCTCGTGAGAATGGGTCGAGGAGCGATGATGGGAGTAGACCAAAACAAAGGCCAGGAATGGGTCGGCGCCTCCGCCGCGTTGTGGCCCGCCGAGTAGCCAGTGGAAACCCTCGAAGCCAGAATCAAAACCGTCCTGCCGCCACAGTATCAAGACTGCTACGAAGAGGTCCAGCCCGTCTCCATGGGCTCCGCCGGTCTTAAGTACGGGGCTGACGGCAAGGTCGCCTGGAACGAAATCTGGGGCTCGTTCTGCGATCTCGCTATGGCTGGCGGCCCGCCTCATAAAGGCACTCTGCTCCTCCCGGGAACCGAGTCAGATCCTATGGTCGTGGCCGAAATCTGTCGCGGCATCCAGATGGTGACCGACTTAACCGCCGACCAATCCCCGACTCCCGGCTGGGTCCGCGTCGGCTGCGAAAGCCCCACGATGGCCGACTGGCTCTGCCGCGCCATCAACATGGAAAACGTCTCCGCCCGCTGCGAAGACTCAATCCTCGAACTCCCCGCCGGCCCCGCCTACCGCCTCGAAAAAGAGATCAAGAACGTCATCACCGTCATCGCGAAAACCTGCCACTACTGGGTCGAACACATGTGGACCGCGCAGCAGCGAGACATCGCCGTGCTCTTTGCCCAACTCGCCGGAGACTTCCCCCTCCTCCAGCCCACCCCCAGCGACGGCTCTCAAATCGCAAATGCCATCCACCAAGCCACCGGCTTGCCCCCTACCCAGCACAATTATCCAGGCTGGCAAGGCTTCACCTGCCCAGACGTTCCCTTTGCCATATGGATGATGCGAGGCCTCGTCGTCAGCAACGTCCTCGCCCGCCGGGAAGAATCAGTCCTTTTTGTCCCGCTCCATCCGAATAGCCAGGCCGTAATCAGAACCGTGGCTCATATCCATGCCTTGGCCTTGGCTCACAGCAAGATCATGTTATAAGTCCGTCGTGGGATGACTGGCCTTTCCGGAAATCCCAAGCTTTTTCATTAAAGCGTTCAGCGTCGTTCTCGGAATCCGTAGGCGCTTCGCTGCCGCGGTAATCACGCCACTGCAATCGTTAAGGATGTTTATGATGTGCGCCCGCTCGACTTCTTCCAGCGAGTAATCGACCTTTCCCCTTCCTTCTTCTTCTTCGAAAGATAATTCCGAAATCGGCGCGCATAAAATGTTCCCCGGCGACAAAACAACAGACCTTTCGATGAAGTGTTCTAATTCCCTAATGTTCCCCGGCCACGACCAATTCATCATCACCTGAAGAGTGCTTGCGGAAATTCGATGGACGTTCCGACCCATTTCAGCGGAGTACTTTTTCGTAAAATGGCGAGCCAGCAAGGCAATATCGTCCGGGCGCTCCCGCAGCGGCGGCAAGTTGACAGGGAACACTTTCAGTCGATAGTAAAGGTCATCTCGAAATAGCCTATCCACCATCATTTGCCTCAAATTGCGGTTCGTTGCCGCAACCAGCCGAATGTCGATGGGCGTCGATTGCGTACTGCCTACCCGCTCAATCGACTTTTCCTGCAGCGCACGAAGCAACTTCGGCTGCAATTCCATGGGGATATCACCCACCTCATCGAGGAACAGGGTTCCCCGGTGGGCCATTTCAAATCGACCAATTTTTTTCTGGAGCGCTCCCGTAAAAGCTCCCTTCTCGTAACCAAACAGCTCACTTTCCAATAGCCCGGATGGGATCGCCGCGCAATTCAGACTGATGAAAGGATAATCTCGGCGAGGGCTCAGCCGATGAAGCGCCCGGGCGATCAACTCTTTGCCCGTTCCAGTCTCGCCCAGGATCAAGACCGTCGAATCGGTCGGTGCTACAAGCTGCACCTGGCCTAGTACGCTCCTAAGTTGCTTGCTTGTGCCGATGATTTCCGAAAATCCATGGGTTGTCTCTGGAACCTCGGACTGGACACTCTCTTCCTGATGCCGCGTCCGAAGGTCCGTTACAAAGGAAATCCATCGGTACGGTGAAATTTTTAAAACAGCCGTTGCCACCATGACTGGCACCCTAGTGCCATCCTTGCGGATCAGTTGCTTTTCTTGCGGACTGCAAGCACCGTAGCGCAAGCCCTCTTCGTGCGCATATTCATCCTGTGCGGCGTATTCGTTAGGGGTAAGGTCCGCCCACACCAGGCGACCGGCGGGCAAATCTTCGCGGTCATACCCCACAAGATCGAGAAATGCGTCGTTCATTTCGGTAATGTCATCAAACTCCCCGGATACCACCCCCACGACGGACGCATTGTCAACCCTCGCCTTGGTCCGGTGCCGCAGCCGCTGTAGCTTTTCATCCCGCGTCTGGCGGTCACTGAAGTCGCGGACAACGCACGCAAAGCCCTGTAAAATGCCTTCGTCGTCTCGAAGCGCCATCGTGATAATGTTCGCCCAAAACCGCGACCCGTCTTTCTTTATCTGCCAACCTTCTCCGGCAACGTGCCCTTCTTCGGCGGCGCGCTTCCATCGGTTTTCCACGCGCTCGTGGATTCGGTCTTCGGTCGAATAAAATTGGCCAAAGTCCCAGCCGATAACGTCCTCCGTTGGGTACCCGTACATTCGCTCTGCTCCGGCGTAAAACGCGGCTATGCGCCGATGCGAATTTAAAAGCAGTAATGCATAATCTTGCGCCCAGAGTTGCGCAGTTTCAGTCTGCTTAATGCCGGAACTCGCGAGTTTTTCCCGCAGAAGTAAAAGGTGCCGAATCGGCAGCACGTTCATCCTCGCGCTATATTCCACCTCTCGCTCCGAGCCATTCGGTCCCAACAGCTGTAACGTACCGAACTGAGAACCTTTTTTTAAAAACTCTTGCCAATCTTCCGACAGGGCTCCGACCGTCGAAACGGCGGCGAATTCATCGAAACGGCGTCCCATAATTTTATGCCGCTGCACACCCAGGAATCGGCTAGCCCCGATACTGGCATCCCGATAGTTTCGCTCGTCATCGGCAATCAACACCGCTGACGAGGGGTGAAATACGATTGCGCGAAGGAGAGACTCAAGTTCCTTCGGACCATTTTCCAACAGCCACGGGCTAATCGAGCCGAGAGGTGCGGGGTGGGTCAAAACCATTTAATGACCTCATAAAAGTGGCGGAGTCGGAGTGCCCCTCCCTCCAATTTGAAAACCAATGGGAATCTCGGGACAGCACGATCGGTAGAGCTAAAGTTCATAGAACATCGTTTTCGAAAATTAACGGCGGACCTCGATCAATCTTTTATCCAAATCCCCCGTCAAAGTCAGAATGGAGATGAATCACAGCGTAAAGTTGTTTCACCAAATCCGGAAAAGCGGCTACTCCCTATTCCGCAGCCACCCCTGCGCTTCGCCCTCATCCAGCGCCCGCTGAACAGCCGCCCACAGCGCCGTCGACCCCTCCCTGATCGGACTCAACCGCGCCTCCGCCTTCGCCCGCGAAACCCCGAAATCCTGCCACGAACCACCTCGATTGTCAATGTTTTGAAAACTTGGCAACAGCCGGTCAATCGCATTCGCATACCGCGACTCCGCCGTCGCCCGCCCCTCAAACTCCCGCCACAGCGCCAAAAACTCCTCCCCCTGATCCTCCGGCAACAACCCGAAAACCCGCGCCGCTCCCGCCGCCTCCAACTCCGCCTTGCTCCCCTGCTCCCCAAACGCCGGCGTATCCCCCGCATCGATCTCGACCAAATCATGCACCAACAACATCCGAATCACCTTCCCAAGATCCACCGCCTCATTACTGTGCTCCGCCAACACAACAGCCATCAGCGTAATGTGCCAACTGTGCTCCGCCGTATTCTCAAATCGCCCCAACTCCTCCTCCGCATGCAACAGCCGCGTCCTTCGCAGAATCTGCTTCAGCTTATCGATCTCCAGAATAAATGCAAGTTGTTGATCCAACCGAGTCATAGGGAAAAGGTAACAACCCTCTCGCTTACCCGCGTAAATTGTCTGCAAGGATTGCCGCCATCTCCACATATCCTCACTGACAATCGGAACCAATTCCCGGTCTCCGCGTCCAATCCAACAATCTAGACGTACGAAGCAGAGCGCGCGTCTACCCAACACAGGAGCTCACCATGCGCGTATCTGCCCTTCGACTCTTCGCGGCCACCCTTCTGGCTGCCTCCCTCTCCGCCGCTCCCGATGCCTCCCAGGCCTCGGTCGTCACCGGCATTAAATGGCTCGCCGCCAACCAAGGCGCTGACGGCGGCTGGGGCCAGGATGGTGCCGCCACCTCCCATGCCACCCAAGGCCAACGCCCTGAAACCAATCGCAACGACGTCGCCAACACCGCCTCCGCTGTACTCGCCCTCGTCCACGCCGGCAGCACCCCCAACAAAGGCGATCACCGCACCCACATCCGCCGCGGCGTCGAATTCCTCCTCGCCCAGATCGAAAAATCGAAAGATGAGGGCCTCGCCATCACCGACCTCCAAGGCACCCAAATCCAAAACAAACTCGGCCCCTACATCGACACCTTCCTCACCTCGATGCTCCTCTCGGAACTCGACGGCCAAATGGGCGATCCCGCCGCCAACCGCCGCGTCCGCCTCGGCCTCGAAAAATGTGTTCGCAAAATAGAAGCCAATCAAATGAAGGATGGAAGCTGGAACCTCTCCGGCGGGTGGGCCCCCATCCTCGGCACATCGATGGCCTCCCGCAGCCTCTATCAAGCCAAGGATAAGGGCCTGAAAGTCAACGAAGCAGCGATGGACCGCATCGAGTTCTACACCAAGAAGAACGCCACCCAAATCGTCGCCCAGGCCAAGCCCAGTCCCGATGCCGAAAAATTCAC
>JANODS010000481.1:0-1759 GCA_031412835.1 Acidobacteriota bacterium
CGCCGCCACGTCCACCCGGTCCCCCGCCCGCAACCGCCCCGCCAATTCCGCCATCCCCCAACCCTTAACTACCTTCATCACGCCCCCCTGCCGAACCTTCAAGAACAAGTGCTTCTCGTTCTTCACCTCCGGCGTCATCGCCACGTCCACCCCCCGCAGCATTACAAGCGGCGGCTGATTGCCCGCCCCGAATGGAGCCAGACTCAGCAGCTCCATCGCCCCCTGCTCCTCCAACTCCGCCAACGTCGCCTCGGCGTCAATCGCCATCACCGGCCGCAACTCCTCCGGCCCCAACCGCGCCCCCGCATACTCCTCAAACCGCGCCCGAAACTCGGCGATTTTCTCCGCCCGCATCGTCAACCCCGCCGCCTGCTTGTGCCCCCCAAATTTCACAAACAGCTCCGGCATCGCCTCCAGCGCCTCCAGCAAATGGAACGTCCCCGGGCTCCGTCCCGATCCCTTTGCTTCCCCCGTCTCCGCGTCCTCGCTCAACACAAACACCGGCCGCGAATACCGCTCCGCCAACCGTCCCGCCACAATCCCCACCACCCCCTGATGCCACCCCGCCGCCGCGTAAACCAACCCCGCCTGCGCCTCACTCACCGCCATCCGCGCGCACTCTTCCAAAATCTCCGCCGTCGTCTCCTGCCGCGCCTTGTTCATCTCGTCCAGCCCCTCCGCCAACTCCCGCGCCCGCCCCGCATCCGTCGTCAGAAACAGCTCAATCACGTTCCGCGCATCGTCCATCCGCCCCGCCGAATTGATCCGCGGCCCAATCTGAAACCCCACCTGCCGCGCCGATATCGCCGCCCCCTCCTCCAAACCCGCCACCTTGAATAACGCCCTCAACCCAATGTTTCGCGGGTCCCTCAGCCCTTCCAACCCATGCGTCACAATCACCCGATTCTCCCCCGTCAGCGGCACCACATCCGCCACCGTCGCAATCGCCGCCAACTTCAAAAACGAACCCAGCAAGCGCTGCCGCTTGCCCTCCTCCCAACCCAGCTCCACAAACAGCGCCTGCGCCAATTTCAACGCCACCGCCGCCCCGCACAAGTTCTTGGCCGGATACAAACAGTCCACCCGATTCGGGTTCAACACCGCCACCGCCGCCGGCAACTCGCCCTCCGGCAAATGGTGGTCCGTCACAATCACGTCGATCCCCAACTCCCCCGCGTGCGCCACCACCGCCCCCGCCCTGATCCCCGTGTCCACGCTCACAATCAGCCCCACCCCATCCGCCGCCGCCTGCTCCACCACCTCCGCCCGCATCCCGTAGCCTTCCTTCATCCGGTGCGGCACATGGAACCCCACCTCCGCCCCCGCCAGCCGCAACGCGCTCACCAAAATCACCACCGCCGACGTCCCGTCCACGTCGTAATCCCCGTACAGCAAAATCTTCTCCCGGCTCTTCACGGCGGCCCCCAGCCTTCGCGCCGCCTTCCCCATATCCGCCAGCAAATACGGGTCATGCAGCTCATCCAAAGAAGGCCGCAGAAACTTCCGCGCCGCCCCCACCTCCCGGATCTCCCGCGTCCAAAGCACCCGCGCCGCCGGCAGCCCCAGCCCTAAAGCCTCCGCCAACGCCGCCACCGGTGCCTCCGGGTGCGCCGGCAATATCCACCGCGCTGCTTTCCGCTCGGCCGTCAGTTCCGTGAGAAGAAGCCACCCGTCATGGGATCTTCCTCCTCGCTATCCTCTCCCGCCGGCAGCCATAAATCAATGTCGTTCATGATCGAAAGTAACTCGTTCATGAACT
>JANODS010000482.1:0-1458 GCA_031412835.1 Acidobacteriota bacterium
GGCGAAATTCCCCTCCTCGAAACCACCAAAGCCGATCGCGGCACCGTTATCGAAAGCCGGAGCGTCCAGGAACTCCCCCTCAACGCCCGTAACCCCTTCATGCTCTCCATGCTCGTCGCCGGAGTCCAGTTCAACGGCAATGCCATCTATCAGCGCCCCTTCGACAACGGCGCCATCGCCGACTGGTCCATTAACGGCAGCCTCAACCGAAGCAATGAATTCCTCCTCGACGGCGCACCCAACAACGCCCAGGCCGGCGGCAACAACATCGCGCTCGTCCCCAGCGTCGACGCCGTCGAAGAGTTCAAAATCCAAACAAACTCCTACGACGCTCAATATGGCAAAACCGGAGGCGGCATCATCAATGTCTCCCTAAAGAGTGGGACGAACGCCATCCACGGCACCCTCTACGAATTTGCCCGCCGCAACGGCTGGGATGCCAACTCCTTCCAGAACAACTCGCAAGGCGCCCCCAAAGCCGGGCATTTTCTCGATCAGTACGGCGGCCAGGTCGGCGGCCCCATCTACATCCCCAAGCTCTACAACGGCCGCAACAAAAGCTTCTTCATGGTGGCCTACGAGGGATACCGCGAAGGCACCCCCAACCCCCTCATTCTCTCCGTCCCCGAACCCGAAATGTACCAGGGCGACTTCTCCAAAGTCGTCGACGCCCGCGGTGCCGCCATCACCATCTATGACCCCGCCACCGGTCGTGACTCCGGTAGCGATTGGCTGCGCAGCCCTTTCCCCGTCAACCGCATTCCAGCCAACCGCATCAATCCCATCGCCTCCAAAATCGCCGCCTTCTACCCCAAGGCCAACATCAGAACCCCCGTCGCTCGATACTCCCGCAGCAATCTTTTCGTCCCCGGCGGGGACAAAATCGCCAAAGATGATTTCTACAATCTCGCCATCAAAATCGACCATAACTTCGGCAGCCGCCACCGCATGTTCTTCCGCCACGCCTCCAACGACCGTACCGAATTCCGCTCCGCCAACGGCGTCTTCGGTGTCGGCCAGGACGGTCCGCTTCCTCTGAAACGCATCAACGACGCCTACGTCATCGACGTCGTCTCCACCCTCTCCAGCTCCACCATCCTCAACTGGCGCGTCTCCTTCAATCGCTACGTCGCCGGCGCTAGCCGCGAAGGCAATCGCGGTTTCGATAAAACCACCCTCGGTTTCCCCCAATCCCTCATCAGCCAAATCCCTCACGGTGCCTGGTTCGGCCGTTATGAGATCGGCGGCTACACCAGCCTCGGCAACCACTTCGGCTTCGACTACACCAACACCTGGGCCGCTCACCCCACCCTCACCAAAATCGCCGGCGCCCACACCCTCAAAGCCGGCCTCGATATGCGGTGGACCCAATGGGCCACCCCCAACGCCGGCCAGCCCTTCCGGCTTGTCGCCGACGACACCTTCACCCGCCAACAGTTCAACCGCGCCGATGCCCTC
>JANODS010000483.1:0-11138 GCA_031412835.1 Acidobacteriota bacterium
GCGAATGGCTTCGTTTCGCACTAATTCGATCAAGTACCCTTCCGCCATCCCCTTCCAAGCCTTCTGGTTCAGCGTATTCACCAAATAACGCAGCGGATCGAACTCCCCCATTTCCGTCGCGCCCAACTTCGCCGCCCCAAAAGCCTGCGCCAACCGGGCCCGCATCTTTGCCTCTTTTTCGAACCGCTCCCGCAACGCCGCCCCATCCTCAGCCCGACCCAGCCGCGCCAATCCTTCCGCCGCCGCCGCTCGCAAATACTCGTCCGCCGCATCCAGTTGCGCCATAAAAAGCGGGCGAGAGCCCTCATCAGGAATCAACGCTACCGCATTCAAGGCCGCCCGCCGAACCCGTTCGTTCCGGGCCCGTTCGTAGGCCTCCCGCAACGGTGCCACAGACTCCGGATTCATCAGCAAGCCCACCGTGTCCAGCGCCGCCACTTGCACTTTGTCATCCAAGTCCCGCAGCAGATAGTGAATCTTCGGGGCCACACTGCGATCTCGGATCTTCTCGAACGCAACCAAAACCTCGTAGATCAGCTTGCCGTCCTTGGCCGCCAAAGCCTGCACCAAGTCCTCCGTCGCCGCCTTCCCACGCAACACACCCACCGCCCGCGCCGCGTTCGCCCGCGCCATCATGGGCCCGTTCCCATTCGTCATCTTCCCCAACGCCGCCACAATCTCCGGCCGAACCTCCACATGGCCCGGGATCACCTGATCGTTCGATTCCGTCCAATGGCCCAACACCCGCGTTCCGGCCCGTTTCATTCTCCCACTCAACCCGCTCTCCCAGTATCCCGGAAGATAGAAGTTGACCAACCCATCCGTAGCTCGAATCTGAACCTCTTCATCGCCATCCAACAGCGCCTGCATCAGCGGCTCCAGCGACGCCGGCCCCCCAATGGCCACCATCGAACGAACCACCTCCCGCCGCACCTCCGCGTCCGGGTCCTGCGCGTAAGGCAGCAGCTTCGGAATGCCCGCGGCACCTTCCCTGGCCATCGCCTTGGCGTATTTCTGCCGATCCTTTGAAGAAGTATCGGCCCAAAGCAGCATCGAAGAGAGAACGAGAAGCGAGGCAATCCGCATGCCTCTAAGACGTTCGCTACGCTCCGAAAGTCTATCGGATGAACTCGAGCTTCACGCGGTTCGGAATCAAACCGATGTCATGGCCCATATCCAGCAACTGCTGCGCCGCGCGCGGAACTAAATCTCCCGAATCCACCGTGTAATGGTTCACGTACATCCCCACGAACTTGGTGGCCAGATCCGCCTCCATGTCCCGGGCAAACTGCATCGCGTACGTCAACGCCTCTTCATGGTTGTCGAGAGCGTATTGGATACTCTCCCGCATCAACCGGCAGCACTCATTCCGAATCTCCGGCTCCAAATCCCGCCGTAGAATATTGCAGCCGAGCGGCAACGGCATTCCCTGCGTCTTCTTCCACCACTTCCCTAAATCGATGATCTGATGAAAGCCGCCCCGAGCATACGTCAACTGCGCTTCGTGGATCACCAGCCCGGCATCTGCCGCCCCGTCTTTCACCACATCCAAAATCTTATCGAAAGGAACTTCCACTGGAATAAAATCCGGCTGAAAAATGCTAAGCGTCAAAAACGCCGTGGTCATCCGCCCCGGAATCGCAATCCGCTTGCCTTTCAAATCCTCAGGCGTCATCGGGTGATTCGAAACGATCACCGGGCCGTAACCGTCCCCGACGCTCGATCCAGACGCCATCACAAAATACTTATCCGCCACATACGGATAGGCGTGATACGAAATTGCTGTCAACTCGTACTCACCCACCATCGCCTTCTTGTTCAACGTTTGGATATCGTCAAGCACGTGCTTGAAGTTTACGAGCTTGGAACGAATCTTCTTCGTCGCCAAACCATAAAACATATACGCATCGTCGGAATCAGGGCTGTGCGCGCAAACAACGTCCATAACCGCCATAGTGAACTTTAACTATAGCAAACGGTCCCTTTACCCCAAGCAAGAAACGAAGATATTATGCGCTCTCGACCGCCAATTCCAACAACGCCGGATGAATATACTGCAACGCGTCATCGAGCTCCGCAAACCCACGATCCACTTGCGCCAAATCCCTATTTCGCCCCATCATTTCCAGTACGAACGCCGCATGGTAAGCGGCATCGGCTCCAAAGTTTGAAACCGAACCCTTCAAACTGTGGGCCGCTCGCTGCAGCGCGTCCGCGTCCCGCACCGCCACGGCGTCCCGAATCTCTACCAGCAAACCCGGATACTCATCCAAGAACAGTCGCGCCACTTCGCGCAATAGCTCTTCGTCGCCGCCGAGTCGCTCCAGCGCAACAGCGCCGTTCAATCGGGCAATTTGTGAGGTGAACTGCACAGGACACTCCTCAAGGAAAGCTTCAGTAGCAATGAACAGTGTGGCCTTGGCAGACCACTAGCAGATTTAGTACTACTACCAAATCCTCTAGGCCATTGTCTTGCTCTTCGACCCATTGCCTAAATTCTTGAACAAATTGAGACAAAACACAAGCCCCTCCCCTCAGCCCAATCTCCCAAGCGGGCGATTGAGGGATCCCGGCGAGTACTGGCGGTACGGCCCAGCTACTGGGTCGCGTCTTCTGTCGGATCCACCAACCGATCCACCACCATCGAGTAAATCACCATCTTCCCGTGCCGGTCCGTTTGAAAGAAGATCCGCTGCGAGTTCGGAGCAAACGTCGGGTTCGCCAACCGGGGGTCCGAACATTTGTGCTCGCAGAGTGTCAACTCTCGCCGCACCACCCGCAAGAGCAAGAGTAGAGTGGGCTGCGCCTTGCTCCCACTCGCCCCCAAAAACACCGTGGCGTCGCCGTTGGGAGCGAACCGTACAAACTGGCTCGTCTTGCCCAGCATCGCGTCGGCGTTCCCATCAGGCGCATACTCGCGCATCTCGTTCAATTTGCCCACCCCGTCCCCCGGCTGCAACAAATACAAAATAGTCCGGCCATCCGGAGACCACTGCGCCTCCAGCACCTGCCCGCTCGGCGTCTTTAACTGCCGATTCTCTTTGCCGTCAAAACTGGCGAGCCACAACCCGCCATCCCGGACGTAGAACAAGCCCGCCCGCTTTGGTCGAACCCCCACCTCCGTCAACACCCCCTCAAACTCCGCCACCGTCTGCAACCCCGGCTTCCCGGTCGGCGTCAACCGAAGCCGCGTCAACGCGCCGTCACTCTCCGCAAACACCGCATTCAGCCCGTCTTCGGACACACTCAACTTCCGCCCACTCTCCGGCATCTCAGCGATCACACGCTCCCGCAGCGTGCCCATGTTGATCTGCAACAATCGAACCCCATCGATGGCGTATAACCACCGGTCTCCCCCTGCCAAAGTCATCGTCTCCGGCTCTAAAGCCGAAAGCTCCGTGAGCTGCCGCATCTTGCCGGACTTCGTCTCAATCCGGTAAGCCTGCATCCCTTGCCCGCGGTCAGAGCCGCAAATCAAGAAATCGGTCCGTCGCGAAACCGTCCGCCCCGTATTCGAGGGCAGAATGCTCACGAACTCCGGACTCGTCAAACGCACGACTTCAAACTCAGTCGTCGGGTCCAGAAATCGCTGCCGATCACCGGCCGCTTCCTGCCCCTTACCACTGGCGGAGAGCATAGGCCGCGCGCCCATCAGAACGAGAAGCGCGCGGCGAGAAACCATCTCTCTATTCTAACTTGGCTTATTCCTTCGTATGGTTGGCCTTGACGTGGTCGCCCAGCAGGTCCACCCCAAAATCCCCCGCGTAGTCGCGCCAAACCGAATGAACGTGGTTGTTGTTGTTCTGCGTGTTGTCATACTCGACGAGGAACGTCGGGCCCTGCACGCGATAGTAATGGCCTTCACCCTTCCCCGCCGTACCCGCCCAGGCGAAGTACAAGTTCGTTCCCGCCGCCTTAACCTGCGCCGCTCGCGTGGCCGCCGCCTGCTCCGGAACATTCGATACATACTCATCGAGCAGCGCCGCCAACATCTCTCGCTGCTTGCCCGTCATCTTCGTCGCCGACAGCCCATTCGGCTGCCCCTTCAATGCCGCCACCCGGTCAGCCATCGTGAAAATGTCTTTGTACGCCACTTCGGCCACCACCGCCGTCTTCATCTGCTCCGCCGTCAACGCCATCCGAAGATCGCGTCCCAAATCCTCTTCCCGACCCAATACCCGCAATCCCTTCCGCGGCCCTTCTTTCACCTCCGCCGGATTCGTCCCGAAGAACATCGGGCTCGACGCCACACGGTTCTTCGCAATCGTCCAATTCAATGCCAAATGGTGCCCTTCCACCCGATAACCCCACGTCCCACCTTCCGACGGCGTGCCGAAAATCGAGAAGAAGTACTGCTCTGGATCCCGCCGACCCACCGTGTCTTTCTCCTGCTGCCGCAGAATGTCTTCCAGGCTCATGATGCTCATCGCCTTCGTGTAGCCTTGCTGCGATACTCCCGCGTTCAACAAAGCTTGCGCCAAGTGCCGCTGTTCATGCGACATCTGCTTCAACGGCAATCCTTTTCTCACCTTCGGTATGAAGTGCCAGTTCTTGCGTTCATCATCTTCAAACGCAAAGACCGCCTTCGCCTTTTGCTCGGCGGATAAGGAAGCCAGAAATGCATTGGCAGTGTCTGACATCACGCGCGGCGTCTGTGTTCTATAGCTGGCGGCCACCAGCAGCAACGCCCCTGTCGAGGCGGCCATCAATCGCAGTTGGTTCGAATTCATCTCAAGGGCCCTTCTACTACCCTCGACGATTCTATTAGAAAGGAAGGTCCTTTTGCACGGTCCCCACCACGAGAGACTTGGCAAGGTACTTGTAGGGGTTAATCGGTGCACCACCCTGACGAACCTCATAGTGCAAATGCGGAGCCGTTGCCCGTCCCGTGCTACCGCTCCGACCGATCACCTGGCCACGACGCACCTCCTGTCCAGGGATCACCTCAAACGAGGACATATGCGCGTAGTAGGTCTCTAAACTGGCACCATGGCTAATCACGAGCAACTTGCCATAGCCCCCGCTCCATCCCGCCGACCGGACAATCCCGTCCGCCGCCACCTTGATCGGCGTCCCCGTCGTACACGAAATATCCACACCCGGGTGAAAAGCCGAGCCGCCCGTGAACGGGTCGGTTCGCGATCCAAACGAACTCAACAAACGGCCGTTCGTCGGCCAAATACTCGGCACCACATTCTGTTGCCAAAGCTGATTGATTCGGCGAGTCCCCGGATTAAAAACCCGCGTCGTCCGCAATAGGTCATACTGTTCAATCGACTCCTGAAAGGTCGGCATCAGCTTCCCTTCCGCGGCAATCGACTGCGGCCCGTCCATCCGCTCTTTGATCCCGTACACCATCGAGACTTCCGAAGCCAACATCTGCAAAGTTGCCAACTGCTCTTTCGTCTGCTCCGTTGATCGTTGCAAATCCTGATAGCGCCGCTGCAACGAAGACACTTCGTCCCGCAGATTGTTGTAGTTGGTCACCTTCCACGCCATCCGGGCGTAGGACGAAACGAAACCAACGACGGTAAACGACCCAATCAAAGCCAACGTCAGCACCGTATATAGCACGGTATGCGAAAGATGCACGCGCCGAAGGCGACCGTGCACGGAATGGGCGATAACGACTACGAAATGAGGTTGCTTCATGCTCGACTAAATTCCGGACGCATGAGACACGCCCGAGTCCAAACGACTCAAGGGGTGTGTCGCATTTTTCACCCTATCACCCATCTGCTACCCCAGTCAACCTTTAAATCGCCTGCGAGATCAGCCCAAACCGCTCCCGTTCGGCACCTCACGCCCTTCGCGCAGCGCTGCGCTCAACTCAAGGGAGGCCGCACACAAGGCGAAACTCATTATCATTCGCCACCTACAAACGCCGCAAAATCGACGCCAGCGGTAAACCGCCCAATCCGGCAAATGTTCTCCAAGATCGTCCCCAGCAGGGTAACAGAATTGTCAAAAGACAATTTCCGCCTCGCGGTCGAACTGAGCTGCCAAATCGACATCGGATCCGGGTCCGCTCTCCCTGCGGACCACCGAGCCATGTAGATGCGGATGCGCGATCCCCGCATTCTTTAAATCGAATTCATGCGCTCGCAATCTAGCGATGACCTCTGCCTTTTCCACCTTGCGGCTCTCCGAACAGGATAGCCTATTTGGATGCAGATCGATCTCTCCGGACGCCACGCCATCGTAACCGGCGGCTCCCACGGCATAGGCCTCGCCATGGCCCAAACCCTCACCGCCTGCGGCGCGCAAGTCACCGTCTTCGACCTTGACGCCCCCACCCCCGTCGACGTCACCAACCGCGCCAGCCTCGACGCCGCCTTCGACCGTTCCCCCGTCCCCGATATCGTCATGATCAACGCCGGCACCGCCTATATCCGGCCCATCCCCGACACCACCCGCGAGATCTGGGACAAAACCCTCGCCCTCAATCTCACCGCCGTCTTCGAAACCCTCCAGGCCGCATCGAACCGTATGCGCGCCGCCGACCGCCCCGGCACCATCGTCCTCACCGCCTCCACCAACTCGTACGACGGCGAAGAAAACCTCATCGCCTACAACGCCACCAAAGCTGGCGTCCTCGGCCTCGTCCACACCGCCGCCAACGAACTCGGCCCGTACGGCATCCGCGTCAACGCCATCAACCCCGGCCTCATCCAAACCCGCCTCACCGCCGACTCGTTCAACAACGAAGCCGTCATCAAGGAATACTTCCGCGCCATCCCCATGGGCCGCGGCGGGCAACCCGAAGAGGTCGCCAAAGCCGCCGTCTTCCTCGCCAGCGACTGGGCTAGCTACATCACCGGCACCACACTCCTCGTCGATGGAGGCCAGATGGCCTGCAAATTCGGCCCCTGGCGCGACGCCGAAGCCGACTTCCGCGATAGCCGCTGGCAGCGCCGCTAACCGCCACGCGGATACAGTGGCGAATACTGCACCATCTTCTGCCGCGTCGCCAACTTCCCAGCCTTCACCCACGTCTCGCCCCGAGCCTCCAAATGACCAATCATCCGCCCCCGCCACAGCCGCAACTCCGTCGCGTCATCGCTCCGATTCACAAGCTCCCCCCGGTCCCGCACCAAATCAAACAACTGCTCCTCCCCCGAAAACCCATGGAAAATGTACTTCCACTTCCCATCCGTCAACGCCGTCCATTGGTTCGTCTCGTCGTAACAAACCCCATGTTCCAGATCAATCCACTCCCGCCAACCCGCCGACTTCCCCTTCACTAACTGCAGCATCGACCGCCCATCAATCGGCCGACTCGCAGCCGCCCCAGCCGCATCCAACACCGTCGGAAAAACATCCCGCAATTCCACCGGCTGCCCGATCAACTGCCCCGTCTTCGCACCCGGCAACCGAATAATCATCGGGATCCGCGCCGACCCCTCATACCCATAAGACTTCCGCCAAAGATGATGATCCCCCAACATGTCCCCATGGTCGGACGTGTACACAATCACTGTATTCTCCAGCATCCCCCGCTTCTCCAGCGACTCCACAATTCGCCCAATCTGCTCATCCACAAACGACACCGATCCCCAATACCCCTGCCGCGACTCCCGAATCGCCGCCGCCCCCAACTCCCCCCGCCACAAGTCGTTCTTCTCCGTGTTCCGCGGCCGATTCCCCTCCGCCCATTTGCCAATCGTCGCCCCCGGCAGAGCCCGGTCCCGATAGAAATCCATCCACCGCTGCGGCGGGTCGTACGGGCTATGCGGACGCGCAAACGAAACCTTGAGAAAAAACGCCTCCGGCCTCTGGTAGTCCTCCAGAAATCGCACCGCGCAGTCTCCCGTCCACCGCGTCGGATGCAACCGCTCCGGCAACACATACGCCTTCGCGTTGTAATCGTTGAATCCAACCCCCGTAGCATCAGGATTCAACAACGGCGCTTGCGAAGCGAACCAACTCCGGTAATCACTCCGAAACTCCGTCGTTTCCGCCCGACCGCTCTCATCGAGCAAAGCCATCTGAAACCCATGCGTGTTCCGCTGCGGCGTATAGTGCAGCTTCCCGATCGCCGCCGTGAAGTAACCCAGCTCACTCATCGCCCGCGGCATCTCGTACGCATACCGCGGTGCCACCTTCCCATAAGCCAACATCCCGTGGTTCCACGGCGATAACCCCGTCAGCAAGCAAGCCCGCGCCGGCGTACACGTCGGCATTGAAGAATAGGCACTCTGAAACGTCGCCCCCTCCCGCGCCAAACGGTCCAAATTCGGCGTATGCGCCGACCCACCTACGCAGTCCGCCCGATGCTGATCCGCCATCACGAACAGCACGTTCATCCGGCTCGGCACCCGTTGCAACAATGCCGGCGCAGCCAACAACTCCCGTCGCGACATCATACGTCGACCCCCTCAATCACCGCTTCAATCGTCGAAGGCGCATTCCCCTCAAACCGATTATTTACAAATATATACGCCGGCTGCCCCAAGCCCAACGACCGCTGAATCAACGCCCGCAGCGCATCTCGCGACTCCACATTCGGATCCTGAATCCGCTCGTATGGCGAAAAACTCTTCACCGCGTCTTCATAAGCCCGCCCCTGCCGCAGCAACGCCCGCACCACCGTAAAATCGGCCGTATGGGCCTGCGGCAGCGCCGTCTGCGTCGGCAAATCCGGCATCCGCGTCCAAGCGTTAAAAATATGCGCCACCCCCCGCTCCTGCAAAGCCTCGAAGTAGTCCCGCGTTAGAAACTCCGCATTCCGCAGCTCAATCGCGTATCGCGGACCCTCCGGCAGTTGATCCAAAAACGGCACCAACCGTTCCAGAAACGCGTCCACATCCGGCATCGTCTTCTTCGACATCTGGCCGAACTCAAACATCAGGACGATCGCCCGCTTGCCATACGGCCGCAGCATCTCCAAAAACATCGCCCGAAATAACTCGAAATCTAAGTAATTCGGATTCTCCAGCCCCGCCCGCCGCCCATACCGCGCATGCGACGGAAACACCTTCAACGTAATCTCCTCCGGCACCTTGAATGCAAACCGCAGCGAACCTGGCGAACTCCCAAACAACTTCCGCCAAAATTCCTCCGACGGAAACTGATAAAAACTGAAGTCCCCGCACACAATCGGAAACGTCTCCGCGTACTCTTCCAAGCAAGTGTCTTCAAACTTCTTCGCCGAAAACTTCCCCCGCGTAAAATATCGGTCCGGCGTATAAATCTGCCCCAGCCAACCCTCGTACTTCCACGAACTCGTGCCAATCAGAATGCCCCGCTCGGCCAACCGCGCCAGCTTCAAAGCCAGCGCCGTCGGCTCCGCCGCGAACAGAGAAAGATTGCTTACCAAGCCCGCGCCGTGCGGTACCCATACGGGTCCGCCCCCGCCTCAATCGTCCCCCCGGGCGCATACCGCAACAGCACCGGAGCCGACCCGCTCGCCCACTTCGACCGCGTGCTCACCTGGTGCCCCCGCTGCGCCAACTCCTGCACCACGTTCGGTGCCACGCGTTCATCCAGCATCAAATCGCCCGGGCTCATCGCATGATTGTCAAAGCTCGAAACCAAATGCCGCGTCTGCAACCGCGGTGCCTCCACCGCCGTCTGCGCGTTCATCCCGAACTCCACCACGTTCAAAAACAGTTGCAACAAAGCTTGGTCCTGGTTGTCGCCCCCCGGCGTCGACAATGCCAAATAAGGCTTCCCGTCCCGCGTCACAATCGTCGGGCTCAACGTCACCCGCGGCCGCTTCCCCCCCGCCAACTCATTCGGATGCCCCTCGACCAACAGAAAGCTCTGCGCCCGCTGCGTCAGCGGAATCCCCGTATCCCCCGCCACCACCGACGGCAGCCACGAACCCGAAGGCGTCACCGCAAAAATCATCCCGTCCGCATCCGCCACCGCCACCGACGTCGTATCCCGCGCCATCAGCTCATCGTCAATCTTGTGCCGCACCATCTCGGATTGCGAAGGATGCCGGCCCTTCTTCCCATCAATCAACCCCGGCCGAAACTCCATCGAAGCCTGCGCCCCAATCTGCTTCCGTCGTTCCGCCGCATACTCCTTTGATAGCAGCGTCTCCCCGGGCACCTTAGAAAATTTCGGGTCGCCATAGTAGGTATCCCGGTCCGCATAGCCCAGCTTCAACGCTTCGGTCACCGTATGTAAATACGCCGTCGAGTTATGCTGCATCTCCCCCAGCGACACCCCTTCTAACAGGTTCAGCGTCTCCAGAAAAATCGGCCCTTGGCTCCAGAACCCCGGCTTGTAAATCGTGTATCCACGATAGGTCGTCGACGTCGGCTCCTCCGGCTCCAACCGAAACGCCGCCATGTCCTCATAACGCAGCAACCCCTGGTTCGCTTTGCTAAACGTATCGATCTTGCGCGCAATATCGCCGCGATAGAAATAGTCCCGCACCGCGTCGATCCCGCCCTGGCGCGCCGCCCCGCCCTTGGTCGCCCGCGCCTCCGCCGCCGCCATTGCCCGCAACGTTCGCGCCAAATCCGGCTGGCGGAAAATTGCACTCGGAATCGGCGTAAACCCGGGCGGCAGATAAGCCGCCTTCGACGTCGGCCACATCTCAAAAAAACGCCGCGACCGCGCAATCGAACCCGCTCTCATCTCGTCCAGCGGCGCCCCATCGGCCAACTCAATCGCCGGCTGAATCACCTCCGCAAACGACTTCGTGCCGTACTCCCGCAGCGCCACCAACCCCGCCTCCACCATCCCCGGCACCAGCGCCGGCATCATCCCCGCCACCGGCACCATCCCCTTCAATCCGTTCGGCTCCAAGTTCTGAATCTCGCCCGGCAACAGCCGCCGATTCCGAAACATCTCCGCCGTCGCCAACTTCGGCATCGTCCCCACACCAGCGATCGAGATCACCTTGCCTTCCTTCGTCCGAATCAAAATCGGTGCTTCGCCGCCAAAGCCGAAATGCGAATATTCCACAATACTCGCCGCAAACATCGTCGCCACCCCCGCATCCACCGCGTTCCCCCCCGCAAACGCCAACCGCATCCCGGCGTCCGCCGCCGCATCGGTTCCGGCCCCGATCGCCACCTTCGTCCCGCGCGCCGCAAACCGCTGCGGCCTCTCCGGTTGCGGCTTCCGTTGCGCCCACACCACACCCAGCAAACCCACTGCCGCGACCGCCACGAGGGCGG
>JANODS010000484.1:0-3182 GCA_031412835.1 Acidobacteriota bacterium
CCGAAACGGGTCGGGCACATCGCTCGCCGGGTCCTCGATCTTCGCCCGTAGATGGGCCGCCCCGCGTCGCGCTCCGATGCCGCTCAGCGACGGTCCCATCCGCCCGCCCTCATTCCCCAGCGCGTGGCAACCCAGGCACGCGCCTTTGGTCCGGAAAACTTGCGCCCCAGCCTCCGCATTCCCGGTGATCTTCGTAGAGGGAACCGGGCCAAGCGAGCGGACGAACGCCACGGTTTGCCAAAGCTCGCGAGGGTCCATCAGCGACCCAGGCATCTCCGTGTCAGCGATCCCGTAGCGAATGATGCGGTACAGCGACCGATCCGCGGCACCGCGCGGAAGCACGGCCACAGCCAAGTTCGCCCCCTTGCCCCCGTCGCCGGTCGGTCCATGGCACCCCCCGCACCGGCCCAAATACAGGCGTTTGCCCATCTCAATATCCGCGGCGGTCGTGTGCGGATTCTGTTCTGGAATATCGAGGGGCTGTTGCAGTTGAAACAGCAGAAACGGAACCCACCACAGCATGATAACGATCTCCTATAGGGGAATCGGCTCAAAGTATATCCTGTTTCGGCCATCGAGACTCTCCATCTATCCTCCGGCCCCCCGCAGCGAAGTTTCCATTCCGTTCTCCCACTCCCGCACCATCCGCTGTCCAATCTCAGTAAACTCCCCGCGCGCCCTCCCATAAGCCTTCACCTCCTTCGCGGTCTCCTCCATCGCCACGGCGACCCGTTCCAGCACCTGCCGAACCTGCGCCGCCGTCAAGCCGCCTCTAGTCTCTCCTAATCGCCGCAACTCCTGAGCCGTCGGCCAGCGCGTCGAGCCATTCAGCGTCAACGCCAACCCGTCTTTCGGCAAGTAAACCGACGTCGTCACCAAATCATAGACCGGTGCCAGTCTGGCTTCTCCCAGCACCTCGTCATACACAATCCCAAAATTCTTCAGGTGAGCGTCGCCATTGCGAATCCCGCAATTCAGCGCCAGCAACGTGAACAGCCTCTCCCGATCATGGTCCCCGTGAAGGGAGTTCGCGAACTGCGCGAATCGCTTCATCACCTGCGTTTCGTAGCTGCCGCGATACTTCTCATCGCTCCTCCTGGCGTTGAGCACGCAGAAATCCTCGAATCCTCGATAGGTCCCGTCCTTGCGCAGATCGAAGCGATCAATCACCAACGCGGTGCCGTCCTCCGCCAAGCGAAACGGCGGAACGTCCAGCCCGCATTTCCGCGCCGCCCTCAGGCAGAAATACTCATTCGCGGCCAGTTGCGGATACTCATTCGGGTCCCACAGTTTCACGATATGCGTCGCGCCCCGGTAACTCTGCGAGAGCCGCTGGGGAGCGGGGTCCATCGCCCCGAACGCCGTCTCGTCGCGGACCAGAATCTTGGGCTGCACCCCGCTGATGCCCGAGTGCCGCGCGAACCTCTCCAGCAGGTAGCCGTAAAGGTTGCCGCCGCGCTGATGAGCCAGGATCTCATCGACCGACTGAAACGGTACATCTTCGTCCAGTTGGTCTTTGTCGCCCGTGTAGCGAATGCGCCCCACCTGCGACCGGCCGACGATCGAAAGCAAGTCGAATTCGTCAAAGGTGCCTGTGGCTTTCGCAAACGCCAGCCGCAGCCTTTCCCGCAGAAACCCTTCCGGCAAATTCATTTCGAATATCGGCGGCAGCCCAAAAGTCGTGTTCCAGCTAGCCAAACGAACCGGCATCGTGACCGACACCGCGCGCTGGTCTGCCCTGTCGGGCAGGTAAGCGAACGTACTGCCCCGCTCCTTATAGCGGTCGAGCAAACCCGCTTCAGCGCCGTCGGACCAAATCTTGATCATTGAGATTTTCCTCCATGAGTTCGTCCAGCGTCGGCCGCGGCGAGCGTGCCGTTTCTAGCCGCAGCTCCATCCCAAGCGCCGTAAGCAGTCTGGTTACTTTCGAAAAACCCAGTTCGCCAATCCGCGCATTCTCCAGCCCGTCAATCGTAGCCCGGCTCACCCGTGCCCGACGCGAAAGCTCAGTCTGGCTAAGTTTCAGCGCCTTGCGACGCTTCACGGTTTCCTCGCCAATCGAGATCAGGTCGAGCATATATGCCTACTATACTAGGCACATATATCATTTTCAACCAATCTGCCGTGTATATCAGTCAAGTTCATCGGGTAGGCCACACGCGCAGGCACTACAAAACGGCTGAGGGCACCGAACCGCGCTCCAGCCCGATGACGAGTCAGCTATCAAGTAGTCCAACCCCGTCTCGGCATCCCGTTCCTTGCCGGTAAACTTCTGATTCACCCCATCCCCACACGCGTACTCCCCTATCGCATTCCGATTCCCCACCCCCGCCGTCCCCATCAGCACCTCCCCAAACGCCGAATAATCACACCGCGCCCTCACCATCCCAAAACCATCCGTCACCACCCGCGTACTCCCCAAATGGTCCACCGTCAAATACCGCACTCCCCCACTTCCCGACGTCCCCCCATACTCCGCCCCCAACTTCCCCATCCCATCCAACGCATAGTACGTCGTCACCCCACCTACTTCCTTCCTCACTCTCTGCCCCTCCCCGTCATAGAAGTACTGCGCCCCATCCACCGACCGCAACTGGCTCTCCACGTCCCACTTCAACAACGCCCCCACCGACGGATGGCTCTTCAATTGCCCGCCCGCATAGTAACTCACCGTTCCCAAAGCAGTCGGCGTTACCCGAGCCACCGTCACCCGATTCGTCGAACTCTCAATCCACCCCGACTCCGCCGGCGTCAAAAACGACTGCGAACCCGAATTCAGCGCCCAGCGGTTCCCCCACCGGTCGTACATGTTCGACTCCGTCCAATTCCCCCCGCCGCTCCCGCCCCCCAACACGCTCTCCCCCATCACCGTCAACCGGTTCAATCCATCAAAATCATACGTCTGCCGCAAATTCAAATAGCCGTTGTCCGCGTTCCGTGCCCAGATCTTCTGCTCCCGAATATTCCCATTGTTCTCCGTCCCCGCCGCCCCGTAACCCAACTCGATACACCAGTCATCTCCCACCGCGCCACATCCCAAAGCCCCACCCGGATTCGTCCCCAACCGCATCCGCACCGGCTGGTTCCGCTCGTTATACGCCACCGCACTCGCCCGCCCCGTCCCCAAATTCCAACTCCCCATCCCCCCGCCCGCCGCATACTCCACCGCCGAAACATAACTC
>JANODS010000485.1:0-1448 GCA_031412835.1 Acidobacteriota bacterium
CCGCCCCCCGCCCCACCCCCTCCAGTGAGGTCACCAACTAACATGCGCTCCGCCATCCTATCTCTCTTCGCCCTCGCCTCCCTCTTCGCTCAAGCCGACCCGGCCGCTCAAGGCACCCTCGCCGTCGCCAGCCAGGATTACAAATTCGCCTCCATCCCCATCCCGACAGCCGCTTACCCCATCGACATCTGGGGCACCGTGTGGTATCCCGAAGACCTTCCCCAGGGCCCCTATCCCTTCGTCCTACTGCTCCACGGCAATCATGGCATCTGCCGCGCCCCCGGCTCGCAAGTTGACTTCGGAACCACCTCCTTCCCCCCGAATTGCCCGGCTGGTCAAATCCAGACGCCGAATCACTCCGGCTATGAATACATGGCCAAGCGCCTCGCCAGCCACGGCTACATCGTCGCCTCAGTCAATGCCAACGCCATCAATGTCCGTTCCAACGGCAATCCGGAGCGCGGCCAAGCCCTCCTCGAGCACCTTCGCTATTGGCAGCTCTGGAACAGCCCCGAAGGTGCCGCCCCTTTTGACAAGCTCTTCTCTGGAAAAGTGAACCTGCAAAACGTCGGAATCATGGGCCACAGCCGCGGCGGCGAAGGCGCTCGCGCCGCTCTGGAATTCAACCGCCAAGCCAGCCGCCCCTTCAACATTCGGGGCATTATCGAAATTGGGCCCGTGGATTTCGGCCGCACCGCGTCGGCGACCCTCACCACCACCAGTAACCCCGTTTACGGGGCCACCGATACCGCCTTCTCCGTTATCCTCCCCAGTTGCGACGCCGACGTCTCCGACAACCAAGGCATGCGCGTCTTTGATCGCGCCGTCACGGTCCCCGAAACCGTCAACCGGTCCCCCAAGTCCCAGCTCTACATCCTCGGGGCCAACCACAATTTCTATAACTCGGAATGGACACCGGAAGATCCAGGCTTCTCGTGTATCGATTTCCCTATCATCACCGACCGTCCCCAGCAGGAAGCCATCGGCCTCGTCTACGTCATGGGTTTCATGCGCACCTATCTCGGGGGAGAGGATTTCAAATACCTCTTCCACGGCGATACCGCCCAACCGAGCAGCATTCTTACCCCCGTTGCCCACTCCTATGCCGATACTCCGTCGGGTAACTTACTCATCGATAACTTCCAATCGGAGTTCACCCCTGACGTCAACAACGCCGGCGGACCCAACGCGTCGGGTAACATCAAGCTCACCCAATGCCTCGGCGCGGCTTGCCAAAACCCGCCCCCGGCCGCCTGGCGCCACGACCCCGGCCAAGCCGCCGCTCGCATCGAGTGGCCCTCTGGAGGCACTGGCGTCCCCTTTTACGCCATCCACGTCGGCAAAGGGGGTGCCCCCGCCGACGTCTCCGCCTACGGTATTCTCTCCTTCCGCGTCGCCGCCGCTTTCGACGTGAAAAATCCCGTCGTTGGTTCGCAAAACTTCAGCCT
>JANODS010000486.1:0-6886 GCA_031412835.1 Acidobacteriota bacterium
CTCCTCGACGTTGAACAACTCGCCCCCCGCCGACGATAGGAGTTAGCCTTCATGCGATACTTTGCGATCAGCATCCTCTTCGCCCTACCCCTGCTCGCCCAGTCGGACCTTCTCGACCGTGCCGCCGCCCTACCCCCCGAACTCTACGCCGACGTCGTCCTCCGCCTCGCCGAGGCCAACAAACTCAAGGTCAAGGAACCCGAGCAACTCCTCGAACGAGTCTTCCTCCTCGCCCACCAAGCCAAGCTCGCCGTCCAACCCCGCACCAACCCCGAACTCATCGCTCACATGGACTCCTTCCCCGGCGTCATCCACGCGGCGGGCTTGTTCCGCCTCGACCGCCTCTCCATTCAGGTCCGCGCCGCCGTCGCGCTCAAGTCCGCCAAGCTGTACCGCGAGATAGACCCCGCGCCTCCTCCGCAGACTTGCGACGATCCCTTCAGCTACCAGCCCGATATCTACTACGAGCACCTCTGGCGATTCCCCCAGCTTGTCCCCGACGCCTACCGCCGCATCACAACCTCCTCCCAACTCCAACCCGCTTTGCATTCGCTCGGTCACCTGCCCCACCCTGACGAACTCGCGATCTACCTCGCCGGAGCCCTCCCGGAAATCCATGACAACTGGCGAGCCTTCTCCGCCAACTCCCTCAGCACCATGCAAGAGCTCCGCGACTACCCCAACCTTCTGCCCGCCTGGCGCGCCTGGTTTACAGGCCATATGAACGGTCGCCGTTGCACCGCGCCCCGCGAGAACCCGTCCCACCAACAGGCCATCGACGCCTTCAACAACCTCTCCGATACCCCGATTGACCCGAAAGAGCTGAAACCCTCCGAGATCGTCAAAACACCAACCTTTCCTGAATTCTGGCGCTCTTCGAAAGGGCAGTCGATCATCACGCACTACAGGGAACTCGTCTTCGGACGACGTACAGCGCCCCTTCCTGAAACCGAACGCCGCAAGTCCGACTGGGACTCTCCCCTTCGTTCCTTCCTGGCCGAGCTCGCCGAATGGAAACACGGCGACGACGAGACGCCCCGGGCGATCTTCCACCAGCGAGCCACCATCCACCGAGCGCTCTTCCCTATCGTCCCGCCAGGGCCTCTTCTCCGGAAAGTGATCGCCGAATACATCACGTTTCTTACCCTCTCCCCCATGCGCACCGAGCACCCCACCGAGTGGCTCATCTACGTCGACCGCCTCCTCCACGAATCGCAAGTCGCTCCGGAAGAGATCCGCCGCTCTGGCGATCACACCCTCAACGTCCTCTTCGACCTCGCACAACTCGTCCCCGGCAGACGATAAACTGGCGGTTTACATGTCTATCGAGAAACTCAACTTCCGCGGCTGGCCCAACTCCTACCAGCTCTCCAACGGCATCGTCGACCTGATCGTCACGGGCGACGTAGGCCCCCGCGTCATCCACTACGGCTTCACCGGCGGCCCCAACTTCTTCAAAGAATTCGACGCCATGATGGGCACCTCCGGCGAACCCAGTTGGATGATCCGCGGGGGTCACCGCCTCTGGAAAGGCCCCGAAGACCGCCTCGCCACCTACGCCCTCGACAACGGCCCCGTCGAGATCGTCTCGGCCGATCTCTCCCTCCTTGCCCTCCAACCCGTCGAACGCGAAACCGGCCTCCGCAAGTCCATCCGCCTCACCCTCTCGCCGGACTCCTCCTCCGTCGAAGTCCTCCACCGCATCGAGAACACGAACGCCCTCCCCGTCGAACTCGCCGCCTGGACCCCCACCGTCATGGCCCCCGGCGGCGTCGGCATCACCGGATGGCCCCCGCGCGGTACCCACCCCGAAATGCTCGAACCGACGAACCCAATCATCATGTGGGCCTTCACCGACTTGAGCGACTCCCGCTGGAAGTTCACGAAGAAGTATCTGATGCTACGGCAAGACCCCGCCAATCCCGTCCCCCAAAAACTCGGACATTTCAACGACCACACTTGGGGCGCTTATAGCCTCCACGGCGGCCTCTTCCTGAAACAATACTTCCCCGATGGCTTCGCCGAAGAACACCCCGAATTCGGTGCCTCCTTCGAGATCTTCACAAACGCCGACTTCCTCGAACTCGAAACCATGGGCCCGCTCACCCGACTCGCCCACGGCGAAGCCCTCACGCACATCGAACTCTGGAGCCTTCATCCCGACGTGCCCCTCTCGGAGTTCACTGACGCCGAACTCGACGCCCACCTCCTCCCCTTACTCTCATGATCACCCGCCGAGCCTTTCTAGCCGCCCTCGCTCCCGCTCCCCGTCCCAACGTCCTCTTCATCGGCGTCGACGATCTCAATACCTGCCTCAGTTGCTACGGCCATCCCCTCGTCAAAACGCCCAACATCGACCGCATCGCCAAGGCCGGCGTCCGCTTCGACAAAGCCTATACGCAGTTCCCGTTCTGCAGCCCCTCGCGCACCTCGCTCATGACCGGCCTCTCGCCCGATGCGACCGGCGTCTACAACCTCGCCAAGCACTTCCGCACCTCCCGGCCCGACACGATTACTCTGCCCCAACTCTTCCGCAACAACGGCTACTTCGCCGCACGCATCGGGAAGATCTACCATTACGGCGTCCCCGGCGACATTGGCACCCCCGGCCTCGACGATGCGCCCTCCTGGGACTACACCTTTAATCCCATCGGTGTCGACAAGACCAAGGAAGAGCCGCTCCTCATCAACCACACCCCCGAACGCAAGAACATCGGCAGTGCCATCACCCTCCACGCCTCCGACCGGCCCGACGAAGAGCACACTGACGGCATCGGCGCCGCCCACGCCGTCACGCTCCTCGAAAAGCACAAGGACAAACCCTTCTTTCTCGCCATCGGATTCTACCGTCCCCACGTCCCCTGGATCGCTCCGAAAAAGTACTTCGACCTCTTCCCGGCCGACAAAATGGACCCCGTCTCCTTCGAAGCCGACGAAATGAAGATCGCCCCCCAATGGGCCTACTTCACCAAACCCGGCAACTGGGGCATGACTCTTCAACAGCGCAAGGAAGCCCTCCAAGCCTACTTCGCCTCCATCGCCTTTCTCGACGCGCAAGTCGGCAAAGTCCTCAACGCTCTCGACCGGCTCAAGCTCACCGCCAACACCAACATCGCCTTCTGGTCCGACCACGGCTACCACCTCGGCGAACACGGCCAGTGGATGAAACAAGCCCTCTTCGAACCATCGACTCGGATCCCGCTGCTGTTCTCCGGCCCCGGCGTCACCGCCCGCAATCGCGTCTGCCCCGCGCCCGTCGAAATGCTCGATATCTATCCGACTCTCGCCGATCTCTGCGGCCTCAAGCCGCCGCCCGGCCTCCACGGCCGCAGTATCAAGCCCTTACTCGAAAAACCCCAAACCAAATGGGCGCACCCAGCCGTCAGTCAAGTGCAGCGCGGCAAAGTGATGGGTTACTCCATCCGCACCGAACGCTACCGATACACCATGTGGAATAGGGGCACTGAGGGCGAAGAGTTCTACGACTATCAAACCGACCCGCGCGAGTTCAAGAACATCGCCGCCACAGCCCCACAGAAAGCGGCCCTCCGCCAACAGCTCGAAGCAATCCTTCAGGCCCGCGGCGCGTAGTAACCCTTCCGGGCCCGCACGATCAAATCCTTCCGCGTCTTCACCCGCACCTCCACCTTGTGGAACAGCCCGTCGGTCTTCATCGGTTCCGGGCGGTACAACACGTTGTACTGGTGCCGTAGCTCGTTCGAAATGTTCTCAAACGACTGCGACAGCTCCCGCGCCTGAAACGGGAAAAACGGCATCCCGCCCGTCTCCGAAGCGAAGTACCGCAGCACTTTATCGCCTTCCTGCTCCAGCTTGCTGTTGTTGGTCGAAATCGTATAAACCACCACGTCGGCCTTCTGCGCCATCTCCAGCGCCTGGTCCCGAGTATACCGGCTCGCGTTGTCGTCGCCGTCGCCCAGCACCACCATCGCCCTACGGAACTTGTGCCGAGGTTGATCCTGCATCAGCTTGTCGCGGCAAGCGAAATAGATCGCCTCGTACAGCGCCGTCCCACCGCCCGGCCGCAGACTGCGAATCGCCTTCGCCAGCACTTCCGTGTTACCGGTCAAGTCCGCCACCAACTCCGCGCCCGAATCGTAGCTCACGACCACGGCCTTGTCCTCCGGTCGGACCACCGAGTTCACAAACTCCACCGCCGCTTCCTGCTGAAACTTGAACCGGTCCCGGACGCTATTCGACGAGTCCACCAAAATCCCCAAGCGCAACGGCAAGTCCGACTCGGCCACGAACTCCAGGATTTGCTGCTCTTTCTTCTCTTCCTTGATCTCGAAGTCTTCCTTCGTCAGGTTCGTCACGAAGCGGCCTTTCTTGTCCGTAACCGCGAACAGCATGTTCACGCGAGCTACGTCCAGGACGATTCGCGTCCTCTCGTCGGACGCCTGTTGCGCCGCCGCCGGACCCGCCGCCAACGAAGTAAGGAAAGTACGTCGATTCATAAACTGCCTGACTCGATTATAGCCGTCAACTCCGGCGGCATCGGAGCTTCGACGGAAATCCGCTCCCCCGTCCCCGGGCTCCGAAACGCCAAGCGCGCCGCGTGCAGAAAGAACCGGTCGGTCAATAACTCCGTCCCGCGCGCCCCGTAAACTCGATCCCCCAAAATCGGATGCCCCAACGAAGACAGGTGTACCCGGATCTGATGCGTCCGTCCCGTGCCGATCTTCACCTCCAGCAGGCTGTGCTCGGCGAACCGGCGCAGCACTTTCCAATCCGTCAACGCGTGCCGACCCGTCTCCAGGCGGCACGTCATCTTTGTCCGGTGCACCGGGTCCCGCGTGATCGGCTTCTCCACTCGGCCGCTCTCGGCTTTCGGCAGCCCCTGCACCATCGCCAGGTAAATCTTATCCACCTCGCGGCTGGCGAACTGCTCGCTCAGCGATCGGTGCGCCGCGTCCGTCCGCGCCACCACGAGCACCCCGCTCGTTTCTTTGTCGAGGCGATGCACAATCCCCGGTCGCTCATCGCCGCCCTCCGTCGAAAGCGTGCCGAAGTGGTGCAGCAGCGCGTTCACCAGCGTTCCCGAGTGCTGCCCCGCGCCGGCATGAACCACCACCCCGGCCGCCTTGTTCACCACGACAACATCGTCGTCCTGGTAGAGCACGTCCAGCGGCAGATCCTCCGCCTCGGCTCGCAGTGGCGGCCGCTGCATCGGCTCAACGGAAATCGTCTCCCCCCCCTTCAGCGACAACGACGCTTTCGGCACCGCCCCGGCCACCAGCACCCGTCCCGCTTTGATCCACTCCTGCACCCGCGACCGGCTGAACTCCGGCAGCTTCTCCTGCAAGTAGTGATCGAGCCGCTGGCCCTTCTCCGTGTCATCGACATGAAACTCCACCTGTCCAGTATCCTGTGTAGGTGATCCGCAGCGCGATAGTTCCTGTAGCCGGCCACGGCACCCGACTCCTTCCAGCGACCAAGTCGCAGCCCAAAGAGATGCTCCCCGTTGCGCGCAAGCCCATCGTGCAATACGTTGCCGAAGAGCTTGTCGCCAACGGCATTGAGAACATTTGCTTCATCACCGGGCGCAGCAAGACCTCTATCGAAGACCACTTCGATTCCGACCCCGAACTCACCCGCGTCCTCACCGAAGGCAACAAGCAGGACCTGCTCGACGAACTCAAGTTCGAAGAGCTTGCCGCCAAGTTCTACTACACCCGCCAGCGCGTCCAACGCGGCCTCGGCGACGCCATCCTGTGCGGCGAAAACTTTGCCGGTGAATCGCCGTTCCTCGTCGCCCTCGGCGATTCCATCCTCGGCATCAACGGACTATCCCGCAGCGTCGCCCGCATGTCGGAACTGTTCGTCGAACTCCGCGCCACCTGCATCATCGCCGTCGAAGAGGTGCCCGCCGACGAGGTGCATCACTACGGCATCATCGATCCCGGCGAAGGCGAAGGCGATTGGACTCGCATCCGCAACATCGTCGAAAAGCCCTCAAAGGACTCCGCGCCGAGCCGCTACGCCGTCGCTGGCCGCTACGCCTTTTCGCCCATCATCTTCGACATGATCCGTCGCGTCCTCCCCGACAAGCGCGGCGAGATTCAGCTCACGAACGCCATCCAGCTTCTATGCGAGGAAGGCAAGCGCGTCGTCGCCTTGAAGCTGCCGCCCCAGGACAAGCGCTACGACATCGGCAATTTCCCCAGCTACTTTGAGACCTTTGTCGAGTTCGCCCTCGCCGACCCGCTCTACGGCGCTGATTTCCGCATCACTCTCGAAAGGCTGCTTAACCGCAAATGACCAGCCCGCGCGTCCTGTTCCTACTGCTGTTCGCAGTGGTTCTGGTCGTGCGTCTCGGGCATCACGGGCTCGTTTGGGTGGAGGAAGGCTACCCCTCCGCCGCCGCCCTCGCTCTTCGCCAAGGTGCCTGGCTCTATCGCGACATCTGGTTCGATAAGCCGCCTGGCAGCGCGTTTCTATACCTGCTCTGGGGCGCGCAAACGGGTTGGGTCCTCCGCCTCGCCGGGGCGCTCTACATCACGGTCGCCAGCTACACCGCTTATCGCTTCGCTCATTCGGAGTGGGGCCGACGCGAAGGCTTTCTCGCCGCGGGCCTCCTGGCTTTCTATCTCACCTTCACCGTCCCCAGCGCTGCGCTCGTTCTGGGCCCGGACATGCTGCTGACCGTCCCGCATCTCATGGCGGTCCACTACGCTTGGCGCGGTCGCCCTCTGCTTAGCGGCCTCTGGTGCGGAGCCGGGCTGCTCATCAATACCAAGGCGATGTTCATCGCCGTCGTCTGCGCCTTCTGGCTCTATCGCCATCTGGCTGTGTTCGGCCTCGCGGTGCTGACGCCGCAACTCGTGCTGCTGCCGGTTGCGCGGGAGTATTGGCAGCAGGTTTGGAT
>JANODS010000487.1:0-4082 GCA_031412835.1 Acidobacteriota bacterium
GAAGTACGTGTCGAGCACGGCCAAGACGATGGAGCTGCATGGGCTGGAAGTGGGGGACGTGATTACGGCGGTGGACGGAAAACGCGTGGATAGCCATGCGCATACGGCGACGCTGTATCTGGTATTGCGGAAGGCTCCGGGGGATGGGGCGATGTTGGAAGTGATGCGAGGCGGGAAGAAGATCGAGATGAGTTTGAAGACGATGCAGATGAGTTTCCGAAAATGACGATAATGGGATTGCTATTGATGGCCGCGGGTTGGGGGGCACCGGTGGAGGTGCGGGTGGATGACGAGGTTTGCGCGACTTACGAGGCGAAGTTAGCGGGGGATGAATTAGTGGTGCGGGTGAAGCTCGCGAAAGGGTGGCACACGTTTGCGATGGATAACGCGGTGCGGGCGGCGGAGGCGTTGAAGGGGAAGAAGGCGTTGGGGATGGATCAGCCGACGCGGGTGATTTTGGGGGAGGGGTTGACCGTGGCGGGGCCTTGGAAGCAGACGGTGCCGGTGGATTTTTCGAAGCCGGAGTTGCGGATATTTACTTGGGGCTATGAGGGGGAGGCGGTGTTTGTGGTGCCGGTTAAGACGGCGGGGGTGGTGGGGAAGATCGGGGTGAAGGCGCAGGCTTGTACGGCGTCGATTTGTAAGAATATTGATGTGAAGTTGGATGTGGGGATGGCTGGGGAAAAAGTTGAGGGGGCGGGGCTTGAGGCCGTGAGGCAGAACTAAAGAGTTGATGGAAACGATCCGGGTTACGGCGAAGCTCCTCCTCGGCATGGCCTTGGTTGGAAAGGTCGTGGATCTACCTCCGCCGGAACCGGTGGAGGTGCGGATGATGGATCGGGAACCTCCTTTCCCGTGGCCCGAAAGCGAAGTCAGTGCCGTCACCCTACTCCTCGTCCGTCAGGAGGTGAAAGACCTACTCGACGCGCTCTATCCCGACCCGCCCACAGTTCCAGACTTGAGGGGTACCGAGCGAATCTACCAATTCGATGAGTTTCGTTTTGCGCGGCTGAGTAAAGGGAAGATGCATCTCGTGGTGTGCATTGATCGGACGGGGAGACCGGCCAATGACGAGATTCTGGCGATCTACTGCGAAGGTCGGCGATGCGAAACGACCGCAACGACCTCGATTAGCTATTGCAATTTGAACAAGCAACTCTTCGATAGTGATCAGGATGGGCTTATGGAGTTAGTCGCGGCGGATGCGGGGATTTACTACCCTTACGGCTCCGGCCCGAAAATCCCCATTGATACCTTCCGCCGCGAGATCCTCGTAGGCGGCGCGTTCGTGGATGTTAGTGCCAAGTCGTTAGCGGCCTGGGAAAAGTATGTTGAACCCTTGATCAAGGAGCAGTTCAGGGGTTTCGAGGAATATTTGGCTGAGATCCCGCCGCCGCCGGGGCGGGATCGGCAGGAAGCAAAAGCGATGGCCGCTTGCGCCGAACTTTTCGTTCGGGCCGAGACTGCGCGGCGCGTCTATCGCAAGCCGGAAGCCGCGTCGGCGGAGACAGCGGCCTGTTTAAACTCACCCTTCAAGGAGATTCGCGACTTAGGAGAGCAGATCCTTTCGACCGTCCGGTAACGCGCCTCACCAGACCAGGCGGGCGCCGAGTTGGACGCGACGACCGGGGTCGGCGGAGGCGATCACTCCAAAGCCCGGGCCGCCGAGGACGGAGCCGGGGTTACCGAGGTTCGGGTGGTTCATCAGGTTGAAGAACTCGCCGCGGAGCTGGAATTTGCGGCGTTCACCCATCGGGAAATTCTTCAACAGCGAGATGTCAAGGTTGACCTTGCCGTCCGCGCGCACGATTCCAACCCCACCGGTTCCGTTTCGGAAGGCCGCGGGCTGCGCGAACGCCGCCGTGTTGAACCAACGTCCTGGCGTGCGCTGGTCGTTCGGTAGATCGGGCACCCCCACGATATCGGCGCGAAGCCCGCCCGCCGAAAAGTTGTTCCGCGTATCCACCTGCGTCGTCACCGTGAACGGTGCCCCGGCCTGGAGCAGAGCATTCACGCCGAGGTTCCAATCACCAACCACCCAACGCAACGGCGAGTTGCCCTTCAGGAAGCGACGGCCCTGGCCAAAGGGAATCTCGTAGACGCTGGCGAAGGTCAGTCGATGGGGCACGTCGTTGCCGCTGTAGCCGTAGTCGAGCCGGCGGTTGTAAAAGTCCGAATACGGCCCGGCATCGTTGCCTACCTGGCCGCCACCTTCATTCGTGTTGTTCAGAAACTTCGACCAGGTGTAGGTGCCGAGGAAGTTGAAGCCGCTGGCGAAGCGCTTCTCAAAGCGGGTCGCTAGCGCGTGATAACTCGAATCGCCGAGGCTGGGGAGCAATAACGTGACGCCACTGAACTGGGGGAACGGTCGGGCCGCCTGGGTCGTGCGGCCGGCGGCGGCCTGCGCCAACGGAATCTGATTGAGTGACAAGTTCGAGCTCGGTAGCTTGTGGGAGATGTTACTCAAGTAAGTCGCTTCGAGCAGAATGCCGCCGGAGAGCACGTGTTGGATGCCGAAGTTAAACTGGTGCGAATAGCCGGTTCGACGGGTCGGCTCAAAGTAAGTCACCGCCGTGTTCGGCGCTTGCCCGACGCGAACGGAGCCGAAGCTGTCGTTCAACACCGGCGCGGTGGCACTGACGGCACCGGGGCCCTGACTGAGTACGAACGGGTGCGTAATGCCTTGGTCGGGCGAGACGAGGGAACGCTGCTTCTCAAAGCCGAGGCTGGCGCTGGCCGGGGCTCCGGCGTCAAAGGGGTGGGCAAAGTAAGCCCCGTAGCCGGCGCGGATGACCGTGGCTTCGCGACCAAGGACCTTATACGCGAAGCCGGCGCGGGGGCCGAAGTTATTCTTATCGGTCGAGTAGGGCGAGGTCGGAAAGCTGTTGACGCCCATGAATTTCACGACGCCGGGGGTGCCGCTGACGGGGTTGATTTGCGTGGGATCAAAGCCGTTCATGCGGTTGTTAACGTCGATGATGGGGGTGTCGGTTTCCCAGCGGACGCCGAAGTTAAACGTAAGGTCACGGCTGATTTTCCAGTCGTCCTGGACGAACCAGGATAGGTAAGTGCTGCGGCGGTCGAGAACCTCCGTCTCTCGAGCGTTGTAGTTGGTCATCAAGCCAAGCAGCATGGACGCGTAGCCATTGCCAGATGCCGCGGTGCCGGGTTGACCGGTGGAGAGGGGGCTAAACGTAAAGGCTCCGGAGGCGCTCGGGCGGTTGGTCTCGTAATTCATGCTGAGGCGATACTCGAAGCCGAATTTGAGGTTGTGTCGGTTGCGGACGACCGAGAAATTGTCGATGATCTGGTGCTGCTGAATGGGGAATTGACGGCGTTCCTGGGCGGCGTTGCCGAGGGCGGTATAGCCAGTGGCGGAGAGCGTCGGGAAGGCACCGGGGGGGAGATTGGCGATGCCGATCTTCTTGCCCCAGTCCTCGCCGAGTCCCTTCGACTGGGCGAAATTGATGCGATTGCCGTAGGTGTAGCGTGCTTCGTTCAGGATGGACGGCGTGATGATTTTGTTGTAGGAGAGGTAGGTATAGTTTTGGTGGCGAGAGGTGTCGGACATGGTCTCGGCCGCGGCGATGGGGAAGACGGTGGTGTTGAAGCTATCGTCAGAGTTATAGAGATAGCGAAAGGTAAGTTTGTCGTTAGTCGTGATGTTGTGGTCGACCTTGGCGGTGTAATTGTTGCGGGGGAATTGGGTGACGTAGTTGGCGCGGAAGTTGTTGGCCCCGGAGGCGTTGTCGGGGGGCCGATTGGGGGCGGGATAGTAGCTGGCGAGGGCGAGAGCAGCGGCGTCGATGCGGCCCCGGGGGATGACGTTGCCCGGGAACTGGGTGCGGCGATTGGCTCCGTTGACGAGGGTGGTGGTGGCGGGGTCGAAGATGGGATTGGCGTTGGTGCTGAAGTCGCCGAGGCGCTGGGCGGCAGTCGGAACGGTGAGGGTGCGGGCGAAGCCTTCGTTGCGGCGGCTGCCCTCATAGGCAAAGAAGAAGAACGTTTTGTCCTTGCCGTTGTAGAGCTTCGGGATGGCGATGGGGCCGCCGACGGTTCCGCCGAAGACGTTATAGCGGAGA
>JANODS010000488.1:0-12151 GCA_031412835.1 Acidobacteriota bacterium
CGCAGGCGGCGAGGATGGTGGGAAACAGGTCGATGTGGGCGGCGATGCGGTCGATCATAAGGCCCGGCTTCACTTTTGCGGGCCACTGAACGAAGCAGGGGACGCGAATGCCGCCCTGGTAGACGGTGCCTTTCAGCCCACGCATGCCGGCGTTATAGCGCTTCTGCTGGGGTCCGTTGTCGGTGAGGAAGATGAAAAGCGTGTTTTCGCGAAGGTTGAGGCGGGTCAGCAGGCTTTGCAGCCGGGCCACGTTTTCGTCGAGATTTTTTATCATGCCATAGACCTTGGCGGTGGTATCGTCAAGGCCTTGAGCGCGAAACGGCTTCACGTAGCTCTCGTCGATTTGGAGCGGGGTGTGGGGCGCGTTGGTGGGGATGTAGAGGAAAAATGGCTTTGTTTGATTGGCTTCGACGAAGCGGGCGGCTTCGCGGAAGAAGATGTCGGTGCAGTAGCCCTGCGTCTTTTCGTACTTGCCGTTGCGGCGCAGGACTGGGTCGGTGTAGCTATTGCCGGGAGGCGGGTCGCCGGGCTGAGCGAGGCCGCCGCCGTTGACGACGAGGGAATCATCAAAGCCTTGGTCGATGGCGCGCATGGGATAGTTGTCGCCGAGATGCCATTTGCCGAAGATGCCGGTGCGGTAGCCGGCACCGCGGAGGACTTCGGCGATGGTGGTTTCCTTGGGGTCCATCAGCGAGCGACCGAGGAAAGTATCGACGACTCCGGTGCGGTAGTTATAACGACCGGTGAGCAGGCTGGAGCGGGTGGGCGAACAGACGGGGCAAACCTGAAACTGGGTGAACTGGGCACCGGCTTTGGCGATGGCGTCGAGACTGGGAGTGGTCAGATTTGGATTGCCATGCAGGGAGAAATCGCCGTAGCCTTGGTCATCGCTCATGATGAGGATGACGTTGGGGCGGGCGGCGGGGGCCGCGAAGAGGGCGCTGGCGGCGGGGGCCGCGGCGAGGAATTGGCGACGGTTCAACATGGCTTCGTCAGCATATCAGGGGAGGCGAAAGCGGAACAGACGGCTGGGGTCGTCTTCGGGGAGGAGGTACAAAACTCCCTTGTCGATGGCCATGCCTTCATTCGTGTAGCGGACGCCGCGATCGGTTCGTCCGGTCGAGATGGAGCGCTGGACGACTAGTGATTCGGGATGGAGCCATTCGATGGCACCGACGGCAGGTGTTTTGACTCCGCTGCCGATGAGCGACCCGTCGTGAATTTTCAAATCCTGAAAACCGGTGCCGGTGGGGTTGGGGCGTTTGTCGATGAGGGTGCCGTCGGGACGCCAGCGATAGAGATGACGCGAGTCCCAGTTGCCGCCCCAGATGACGCCGTTGCTGACGGCGACGCAGCCGATGTGGTCGGCTACGGGGAACTGGGATTCGAGAGCGAGCGTTAGTTTATTGCGCTTTTGAATCCAGGCGGTGGATTCGCGCCGGTACTCGGCGACGGGCAGCCAAAGGGACTCGCCGGCGAGTTGGAGGCCGCCGGGATGGTAGCGTTCGCCATCCTGAACTTCGACGGTAGCGAGGCGTTCGCCTGTTTTCCAGTTGAAACGAGAGAGAAACCCTTTGTGGGTCGCCTTGTCAACGGCCGAGACCCAAACGACATCGCCTTCGATGTCGATGCCCTGGACATGGTGGGTGGGGCCGACTAGATTCGTAATGCCCATCACGGTTAGGGTCGCCAGTTCGATCAGCATGCGTTATTCAATTCTAATCGGGAGGTCGTCGGGGTCGACGGGCATCTGACCGAGCGAGCGAAAGGTGACGTTGATGAGCAGAGGCGCGATGACGGTGGTCATGACGGCCATGATGACGACGACGCTGTAGGTGGTCTGGGTGACGGTGCCGATGCCTGCTCCGATCTGCGCGACGACCATGCCGACCTCGCCGCGCGGGACCATGCCGGCACCGATGCGACGGGCGTCTGGCCAGCCAAGGGAGAGCGCTCCCAGGCCGCACCCCAGCATTTTCGAAACAACGGCGGCGACGGTGATTACGGCGGCAAGAAGCAGCGTCTGTGGATTCTGGAGCACTCGGATATCGAGCGCCATACCGATGCCAGCCAGGAAGAACGGTACGAGGAGTTCGGTGACGCCCTGGGCTAGATCGTGAACGCGGCGGGAGACGGAGTCGGACAGCGCGACGCCTGCCAGGAAGGCGCCGATGATGGCGGCGACGCCGGCATAAGTAGCGAAGACGGCGAGGGCGAAAAGCAAAATCATGGCGAGAGAAAACTGCGATTCGCCGCCTCGTAGCCGCTTCTGCATCTTGGGAATAATACGTTCCATAGTCTTCGTTCCGACGCTGAGGACGAAGATGGTGAAGCCGATGGAGATGCCGGCGGTGGTGGTCAGTTGGAGAATATTGATTTCTCCCTTCGCGAGGCTCGAAACGACGGCGAGAACGATGAGGCCGAGGATGTCGTCGATGACGGCGGCGGCGAGAATGATGCGGCTGGCTCGCACGTTGAGCAGGCCCTTGGAAGCGAGTACTTGGGCGGTGATGCCGACGGAGGTGGCCACCATGGCGGTGCCCACGAAGAGTGCTTCGATTTGATTGGAGCCGTAGTAGACATAGATTCCGTAGCCCATGGCGAGCGGCAGGAGTACGCCCAAGACGGCAACGAGCGAAGCGACGCGACCGACCTTGACGAGGTCGGAAGCCTTCACTTCCAGCCCGACACGGAAGAGAAGGAAGATGACGCCGAGGTCGGCGAGTTCAGCGGTTTGGCGTGGGTCGACCCAATTCAGGACGCTGGCGCCGAGCACGACGCCGGCGATGATCTCGCCGACGACATTCGACATCCGGAGCCGCCCGAAGATTTCGCCCATGATCTTCGCGGTGCCGAAGACCAGAAGCATCGCCATTGGCAGTTCGGAACCGCCTTGCGCGGTCATACCTGACGCATCCACTCGACGAACGCGCGGGCATAGCGGTCGAGATTTTCCTCCGCGCCGCCACCGACGAGGGGGGAACACATTTCATAGGCGACGCTGCCCGAGAAGCCGCCGCCGCGGGCCGCGGCAAAAAAGGCTCGGTAGTCGATGAAGCCTTCACCGAACGGGACGGCCTGGACGTAGGGTGTGGTGGCGATGTAGTTGACGAGTTGGGGCTCGTAGCGGTAGCGGGGCTTGCGGAGGTAATCGGCGACGGTCGTATGGGCCATCAGAGGCGCCAGGCTGGCCGCGGATTGAGCGAGATCATCGCCGTGCAGGGCCGGGGCCCAGGCGTCGAAGCCAGCGCGGAGATTGGGCTCGTTCACTTCGAGGAGCAGGTCTCGAAAGCTTTCGTAGCCGACGGCCACGTCGTGGTGGTTCTGCAAAACGAGCGTGACGCCTAGGGGTGCGGCACGGCGGGCGCATTCGCGTAGGGCATCCACAATCAGGCGCCATTGCGCGGGGAACGGCAGGGCGGGGTGTTCATAGCCCGTGAAGATTCGGACGAGTGGAGCGCCGATGTCGGCACCGAGTTGGGCGAGGGATTCCACGTGGTGAATCTGCATTTCGCGTTGGGGAATTTCAGCATGTTCGAGGTCGGCGGTGAAGTTGGTGTACCCGGCGAGGACGTTGTGCGTGAGGCCGGCGGAGGCCAATTGCTGACGGAGGTCGCGACGGCGGGCGGAGTCGAAATCGAGCAGGCTGAGATGCGGGCGCTTGGCCATGAGCATGGTGCCTTGGAAGCCAAGGGCGGCGGCTTTGGCGACGAATTTTTCGGTGGAAAGTGCCGTTTGCCCCCAGGAACCGGAGTAGCTAACGGAGTGAAGTAAAAGTGGCAGGGTGGACATGAGGCGTAATTAGCTATACTCTATAGCACTTTCCACATGGCGGCCGCATATGTCCGAATACACCAAACAATCCTGGAGCAAATTCGCTCCGGCAAGCTCCAACCGGGAGACAAATTACCGTCTGAGCGCGACTTGGCGGGCAAGTTCGAGGTAAGCCTGATGACCGCGCGGCACGCTGTGTCGATGCTGCAACAGGAAGGATTCGTAATCCGTCGGGTAGGCGCTGGGAGCTTCGTCGCGCCGGCCACGAGCGGAGGCCAACGATTGCAGGATCCGCAGGAGCTGTTCAAGGGAAAACTAACCGGGCGTCTGGTGGCGACACAAATGCTTGCCGCGGGGGCGGTGGTTCCGGAGCCGATGGCGGGCGTGGCCTGTGGACTGGTGGCGCGGGTTTGGAGCGCGGGGACGAATCGGATGATCGAAGAGCAGATTTGGCTTCCGGTGGCGAACGAACGGGAGCTGCGCAAGATCGGATCGACCCCTTTGCTGGAGTGGATTGGCGTGGAGGGATTGTTCGCCCGGGAGACGATCGAGGCGGTCGTCGTGCAAGGGAGTGCTTTTTTGCGAATTACGCAGACGTTGTATGACTCGACGCAGCGGCCGCTCGCGCACCGGGTTTCGCTATGCCCAGGGGACAAGGTGCAGGTGCAACGGATCCTTCAGCCGTAGGGGAGCCTTAAGCCGCCGCGGGATTGCACTTATTCCTTCACGTTTTCGCTTGGTTCGTCGAAATGGGGGAAATGGACGAAGAATCGGTAGAAGAACGCCGTCGTCGCTCTCGGCTTCCCGCGCCCGCGAGTATGGAGATCCAGCTATGGTTGGAGCTTCTATCTGGCAAGTGGCAGAGGGTTCCGGCGCGGGTGGAAAACTTCTCGCAGGGTGGATTAGGGGTTCTGGCACCGGTTGAGTTGCGAGTGGGGCAGACGGTATTGGTGGAGGGTGCGCCGGCGAGTGTGGCGTCCGGACCGGGCCGACCGCAAGGCGTAGTGACGTGGGCGAGTCCCGTGGGGAAGCTGTTTCGGGCTGGAGTTTCGTTTCATGCTCATGCCGCCACGAACCCTCCCGAGCAGGATTTGGACTTGTACGAGTTCATGCAGATCCACCCGAAGGCAGAACCGGAGACGGTTCATCGGGTGTATCGAATTCTGGCGGGGCGTTACCATCCGGACAATCAGGACACGGGCGGTGAGGAGCTTTTCAAGGCCCTGGTACGGGCGTACCGGGTGCTGGCGGACCCGGTGCAGCGGGCGGCTTATGATGTGGAGCGGACCCGGGTGGAAAAGAAGCAGTGGCGGATCTTCAATTCTCAGACCGCTTCTGGAGGGGTGGGCGCGGAGAAGGAGAAGCGGCAGGGAATCCTCTCGATGCTGTATTTGAAGCGAATGCGGGAGGCGGACCAGCCCGGCGTGCCAATTCAGGAGATGGAAGAGATGCTGGGGATTCCGCGCGAGCACCTTGAGTTCACGATTTGGTACTTGAAGGAGCAGGGATTCATCGTTCGCACCGATAGTGGGAGGTTCACGATTACGGTGCGGGGGGTGGACCGGGCGGAGGAGTTGGGCGCGAGTCCGGCACCGGCGGCTTCGCTGTTGCAACTTGAACCGGCCGGCCGCTAGCGCGAGCAGAAAGTGACGAGATGTTGGCCGCGGGGCAGCAACACTGCGAAGCGGCCCGGTAGCGTTTCCAGGACGCTCGGCTGCGCGGGCGCACCGTCGATTTCGATGCGGACGGGTCGGCGATCAAGAATCGCGATGGCCCGGCCGGAACTTTGATAAGCCAGATCCACGGAACCGCCCTGAACGGCAGCGGACTTGAGATCGCCGTTAAAGTCCAGCACTCGCAAGGGTGGCTCGACCGATGAGGCTTCCACCGCGACGGGTCCGGGAGGGAGCCATAGCGTTCTCTCATCGGCGACAGGCCAGACGCGACCGTTCACGAGCGCCGGCCCGTGCCATGGGATGCCGACGCCCCGTGGGGTTTCCAGAACAAGACGGTTGGCGACCCGTTCGACCCGTTGGACATCGGCGGAAGAGGAGGCTAGCAGCGGCAGATCTTGCGGCAGGATCGAGTTTTCGAAGTAGAGCGCGACCCGGCTGAATGCCTTTGACGAGAGGTGGACGAGTTGGAACAGTTCGGTGCCGGTTTGTTGCTTGGTGGGGTAGACGTCCTGGTAGCGTTCGACGATGTTGATATCGATGGCCAATTTTTCGCGGTGGGAAGTGAGGGGGCGATACTTTTCGGCGATCTGCGGATAGCGCTGGGGACCGAGATGCCAGATGGTGGCTGGATCTTCAATTAGAAACGTGAAATCGTGGTCTTCGAGCAGCGGCAACAGACGGCCGGCGTCGGCTCCGATCAGTTCGCGCATGCGGGTATCGAATCGATCATCGACATGGGTGAGGACGATATCGAGATGGGGCTTCTGCTTCCGCTCGGCTTCGACGCGGGCGAGCCATTCTTCTTGCATTTGTTGGGCGAGGCGGGCGCGGTAGTCGAGCCAGGCGCTACGGAGTTCGTGGTTCTTTTCCTTAACGATGGTGAGTGGATCGACGCCGTGTTGGGTCTTGAACGCGGCGCGAACGTTGTCGTTGAAGGGCGTGAAGCGGGCCGGATTGTCGATGCCTTCGAGCGATTCGAAATAGAGTTCGGCGAGATTGACGCCGTCCCAGTCAAAGCGGCGGACGAGGTCGGAGAGGCCCCCGGCGATGGCTTTGACACAATCGGGGTGTTGGAGATTCATCAGCTTGCGCCAATCGAGTTGGGCGTCTTGCAGAAGCGCCGTTTTCTCTCGCCATTCGGGATGTTGGTGCCAGAACTGCTCACTGACATGGGGGAGTTCGACCCAGGCGTAGACCAGAATGGCTCGCTTGTGACAAGCCTCGATGAGCTTGCGGAGGTACTCGTCGCGACCGGAGTCGCGGTCGTGATAGTGCCAGGCGGCAACGTGCAGCGCACCGATGCCGGCGCGACGCCACCGTTCGGCGAAGTAGTCGGGGTCGACGCGCAGGCGGTAGGAGGAATCGAAAAAGGCCCAGAGGCGGCCGCTGCGAAAGGGGGGCTGGAGGCCTAGATCGGTGAGCGCCTGGAGGGCGTAGGGGAAGCGCTCGTGGCCCTCTTTGCCGGGCGTCACGGCGAGCCAGAGGACGGCACCGGCACCGCGTCGGAGGCCGACCATGAGGGGTGCCTTCGACCATCGTTCGTGGGCGTAGATGCTGGCGTCGGCTGGCACTTCGTAGTGCGGCAGGTCAATCGACTTTTCCCAGACGATGGGCAACTTCGGGTCTGCGCGGTCGATCAAGCTGCGTGTCGGCACCCGCTTGGTGGTGGGGCGGATGCCTAGGGCCTCGGCGAGGGGGCTTTCGCCTTCGATGATGACGAGCGCTCCGGCCTCAATGCGGGGCAGCCAGGAGGCGGGGGCGGCGGCGGTTCCGCCGGGAAGCACGATGAGACTCGAAGACCCGTCGGCGGCGGGCATCATCCCGATGGATCCGAGGATCGCAGGCCACGAAGTGGGCTCGTCACCGACGACGTGAAATGCGTATTGAAACGCCGGGCGACCGGCTTCGAGGGCCAGAGCGGAAAGCAAAAGACTAGCGAGTAAGCGCATACCAAAAGCCCGCCCGAATGTCGAAATAGTTGGGCCGGCGTGGATTACCGGCGTTGACCAAATGAGCGCCGCGCAGAGCCTGGACGGTGAAGACCATTGAGGGCGGCATAGCGGACCAGCGGAAACGGACACCGGGGCCGGTCTCGGCCGTATTGGCCCAGTATTGACGCTTTATGTCAGCGTTCAGGTTCATGGCCCAGAACAGTTGCGCACGCAGGGTATTCTCGTCCTCGCTACCGCCGAAGTTCCGCCCGAATTTGTTCTGCGTTTGGAAAATTGTGTTGTGGTCGAAGCGGCTGACGTAGACGGCGTCGTTGGCAGTTTCGGCGAACCAGCCGGGCTTGCTATTGAGGACGGTGGGGCCGTGGAATCGCGTGAGGCTGAGGCCGGCTCGATAGTCGGACAGGGCGCGAGGCACGTCGTCGCGACGGAGGTAGCTGAGCGCGGTGCCGGCTTCGGCCCACCCGAAGAGGCCTCGATGAACCGGCGTGGCGACGCCGAGGCCTAGGATGACGGCGCTTTCCGAGAGGTACAGCGGGCTCGAAGCGGCCAGTCGCGACCGGTCCATGGTTCCGCTGCGGGCATCGCCGACGAAGCGCGCCGAAAAGTAGGGGCGCAAGGGACCCTTCACTTTTACGACCGACTTCAATTGTCCGTAGGCGAAAACGTCTTGCCAACGGGAGCTATACATGGGGAAGAGCCAGAAGGTAGTCTGCAGGCGGGCACCGGCGGCCTGGAGATTTCGGTACGCCTTATTGGCTTCCTGAGCGACCTTGGGATCGGGGCTGCGCCGGGCGAGATCGAACCAACGCGCTGCCACGGCATCCTGCTTCGTTATGTTGTGCGCCCAACCAAGTTTAAGCATGACTTCGAAGTCGAGCGGATCCGTTTCGTGGGCAATCGCGAGGTACTTCAGCGCATCTTTCATGTAGCCCTTTTCGAGCGACTTGTCAGCGAGTACTTTCGCTTCGACGCGCCGTTCGGCTTGGGGGGCCTCGGCCCGCTTGCGAAGAGTGCGAGGCAGTTTCAGTGCGAAACGAACCCGGTCGGCGAGTTCGCTGTCGTCTTGCTTGAGCACCTGATCGAGCAAGGGCATGGCACCAGCCAAATCGCTTCGGTTCAGCCGGAGAAAGCCGAGTTGGGCGACCGAGAGCAGATCGTCCGGCTTAGCGCTGACGATGCGGCGGAACTCGACTTCGGCTTCGGGTTTGCTGCCCATTTCAAGCAGGAGGTAGGCGAGTTCCCTGCGCAGTTCGACGTTGGCTTCATCGAGGGCAAGCGCCTTCCGAAATTCGTAGACGTAGGGGTAGCGCTGGGGCAGCAGTTCGCGGGCGGCTTCCGCCACTCGGGGCTCGGTCCCTCGGCTAGCGGCCAGCAGCGCGGAGGCTGCGTCCTCGGCGCGGCCGGTGGCTTCCCAAACTCGTCCCAAGTCGAGCAGGAAGATGCGCAGCGTCGGCTTGAGTTGCCAAGCCTTTTCAAAGTGCGCGGCGGCAAGTGCGGGTTCGTCGCGCTGCTCGGCGAGCTTGGCTAACTCTTCGTGACCGGAGTAGTTTTCAGGCAAAGCGGCGACGGCCTGCTGCCAGCGTGCGATGCCGTCCCGGAGCGGTTGATCGATGTTTTGAAACGCCTGCTCGGCGGTCTGGCGACTGGTGGGGTCGCCGGTCTTCCGCACCCGATCAAAGACTCGGCGGGCTTCGATGAGTTGGCGCGTTTCATGGGCCAGGAAGGCGTATTCGAGGGCGACATGGTGGTCGGCTGGATCGAGCTCCATCGCTTGGCGGAACTGGTCCCGCGCGGCGACGGTTTCGCCGATTTTGAGGAGGGTGTAAGCGAGATCCTTGCGAATGGCTCCTCGGTCGGGCGCTAGTTTGGTGGCCTGTTCAAAGAGGCTGGCAGCTTGGTCAAACTGCTTGGCGCGAAGGGCGGCGTAAGCCTTTTCGAGGACGACATACGCGGGGTCAGCGGCACCTGCGACGGTCGATAGCGCTAGCCACAGTGCGATTACTCTTGTTTGCATGGCTTCCCGACGGTAGTGCGGTGAAGCTAGGAATTCTCTCAGGCAATATAGAGGGATGGGCTTCGCTGGTGTGGATTACTTCTTGATTGATTCTTCGTTTACCGAAGATGAGTTGCTCGTGCGTCGTTCGACGCGGGAGTTCGTTGAGGCTCGGGTGGTCCCGCTGATCAAGGACGCCTACAATAACGCGCAGTTTCCGATGGAACTGGTTCCGGAGTTGGGGCGGATGGGATTTTTTGGGGCGAACCTGCAGGGGTATGGGTGCGCCGGGGTCAGCAATGTCGAATATGGCCTCATGATGCAGGAGTTGGAGCGGGCGGACTCGGGGCTGCGATCCTTCGTCAGCGTGCAGGGTGCCTTGGTCATGTATCCAATTCATGCGTTCGGCAGCGAGGAGCAGAAAGAACGCTGGCTACCGCAACTGGCGACGGGCCAGGCGATCGGCTGCTTCGGTTTGACCGAGCCGGATTTCGGTTCGAACCCAAGCGGGATGAAAACGAAAGCGCGGCGGGACGGAGACGACTGGATTCTGGAGGGCGAGAAGACGTGGATCACGAACGGCTCGCTGGCCGATGTGGCGCTGGTGTGGGCGCGGACGGACGAGGGCATTCGCGGCTTCCTGGTGGAGAAGGGGACACCGGGGTTCGCCACTTCGGACCTGCACGGGAAGCTTTCGATGCGCGCTTCGGTCACTTCGTCGTTATCGATGGCGAATTGTCGCGTGCCGGCGTCGGCGATGTTGCCCGGCGCGAAGGGTTTGAAGGGTGCGCTGGCTTGTTTGACGCAGGCGCGGTTCGGAATCGGCTGGGGGGTACTGGGGGCGGCGATGGAGTGCTACGAAGTGGCGCGGCAGTACGTGATTCTGCGGAAGCAGTTTGACGACCGGCCGCTGGCGTCGCATCAATTGGTGCAAGAGAAGCTGGCGAACATGATCAGCGAGATTACGAAGGCGCAGTTGTTGGCGCTGCATGCCGGTCGGGTGAAGGATCAGGGCAAGCTCGAAGCGGCCCATGTTTCGATGCTGAAGCGGAACAACGTGGCCATTGCGCTCGACTGTGCCCGCATCGCCCGGGACCTTTTGGGGGCGAACGGCATCATGGACGACTACCCGATCATGCGCCATTTGTGCAACCTGGAAACGGTGAAAACCTACGAGGGCACCGACCATATTCACACTCTCGTAATTGGCGAACGGGTGACGGGTGTTGCGGCGTATCGGTAGGTGGCCTATACTGTTGTGAGGTAGTTCGTTCCATGCCGATACTCTTTTACGTCTTGACAGTGATTCACGTCATTGTTTGCTTGTTCCTGATGATCGTGGTTTTGCTGCAGAGCGGCAAGGCGGCCGATCTGGCCGGGGCATTTGGGGGCATGGGCTCCCAGACGGTTTTTGGGCCGCGTGGCGCAGCTACTGTGTTGAGCAAGGCGACCACGATCGCCGCGGGTTGCTTCCTGGTAACCTCACTTTCCCTGTCGATTATTTCGACGAGACAAGGTGGCGGCGGCGGTTCGAAATCGGTACTGGAAACGACGAAGGACCCGGCGGCGGCTCAAACCAAGCCCGGCGGGGTAACGTCGGTCACTGTTCCCGGGGCCGAGCCGAAAGTGGAACTCTTCAATGAGAAGGGCGAGAAGGTTGGCGAACAGAAGCTCGACCTGACGAACCCGAATGCCGCGCCGACGCAACAACAGCAAAAGAAGTAGATCGTGTTTTCCCCACTGCGGAGGTGGCGGAATTGGCAGACGCACTAGCTTGAGGTGCTAGCGGGAGCAATCTCGTAGGGGTTCAAGTCCCCTCCTCCGCACCATTTTGAAAAGAAGCCGACGAGAAATCGTCGGCTTCTTTGTTTTTGGCCGAACGGCCTCCACTCTCGCACTCTTGAAGCCGGGGGAGTTCGTCCGGCGATGCCCGTTTCTTTTGGTGAGCCCAAAAGTCGCAGGCCTGGGGCTCGGCGACGCGCTTCTTCGTCAGGTTGTAATATGGAGGCTTGTCGGCCTGATTGATGTGATCCAGCCCAAACTAAGTCCCGAACTTATCGAGCTCGAGAGGGTTCTAGCTGGTCCTCGGTTTGCGAACTCTCCTCGGCTTAGCAAGTTTCTCGCTTTCATTGTCAAGCACGCGCTGGCTGGCGAGTCCGCGATACTCAAAGAAAGTGTCATCGCGATGGAAGTGTATGAGCGCGGGTCGGATTACGACCCCAGCAAAGACTCCACTGTTCGCGCCGAAGCATCCCGATTGCGCCGCGCTCTGGCCGAGTACTACGCCGGCCTCGATACTCCAAGCCCGCTCCGTATCGAAGTGCCAAAGGGGAGCTACGTCCCTATCTTCGTGATACACAAGCCAGTCTCACAGGCCGTCCCGCCAGCGCGGCGCCGCCAAAAGCTCTGGCTGTTCGCGTTGGCAACCACGCTTCTGATCGCAGCCTTAGGCCTCTTGCTGTGGCCGGCCCCTTACTCCACGACTCGTCCGGAGGCCGTGCGCCTCTTAGTACAAGCTAGCGATGCTCTGTCGGTGCGCCGAACGGTCCCGCAAGCCGGCGTTCCTCCAGAGGTCCGCGATGCGCTCCGCCTGTTTCAAGCCTCCACCGAAGCAGACCCATCCTACGCCGCCGCCTGGGCGGGCTTGGCCCGAAGCCGCTATGAAGCCGCCCGCAGCGACCGCCCCGGTTTGCTGGCGTGGATCGACCTAAGCCGCCAAGCTGCCCAGATGGCCACTCGGCTCGACCACGCGCAGC
>JANODS010000489.1:0-1652 GCA_031412835.1 Acidobacteriota bacterium
GAGGTCGTCGAACTCATGGAGATCACGATGCGGAACCTGCTCGCGTCGGGCGATATCGACCTGCGCGATTTTCTGGCGCGGGCCGATCTACTTTCGACCGCCGGCAAGACAGTGCTGATTTCCGACTACTTCGAATACTACCGGCTCGCGGCTTATTTGGGGACGTATACGAACGAACCGATCGCGGTGACGATGGGGGCGCAAAGCGTTCGAGACCTGTTCACAGAAGAGTATTACGATGGCCTGGAAGGCGGGATTCTCGAAGCGTTTGGTCGCCTGTTTACGCGGGATTTGCGGGTCTATGTGTACCCGCTGCTGGAGCAGACGACGGGGCAGTTGACGACGGCCGAGAACATTGAGATGCCGGAGCAGTTGCGGAACCTCTATCGCCATCTCGTCGAGCGCGGGCGCATTCGGTCCATGGAAAACTACGACAAGAGCGTATTGCACATCTACTCGCGAGACGTGCTTCGGCGAATCAAGGACCAGGACGATTCGTGGGAAGAGATGGTGCCGCCGGACATCGCCGAGGTGATCAAGAAGCGGCGGTTCTTCGGTTGGCGGGAAAAAGAGAAGAAAGGTTAGCCGCCGGAGATCGCGGCGATAAAGTGGACTTCCGAGTCTGGCCGAACTGGTTCGAGCACGCCGAGCGGGGGGACCTCGTCATCGACGGAGATAGCGAGGTTGGGGCGGAGCAGATGTTGCGAGAGGCCGGGGTAGCGGGCTTCGAGGTCGATGAGCAGTTCGCCGACGGTCGTGCCCGTGGCCTCGAGTTGAGCGAGGCCATTCAGGCGGGGACGGAGTACGGTGGGGATGAAGACGGTGGCCATCAGAGGTCGAGGATGGTGGCCGGGTTCATAGGAACAGAATTGAGCCGTCGGCCGATGGCGCGGTACAGGGCGTTGGCGACAGCCGGAAGCGGCGGGACGATGTTGGCTTCGCCGACGCCGCGGACGCCGAAAGGATGGCCGGGGTTGGGCACTTCGACGATGATGGTATCGATCATGGGGAGGTCGAGGGCGGTGGGCATGCGGTAGTCGAGATAGCTCGAATTGCGCATGTCGCCGGAGGCATCCATGAAGTACTCTTCGTTCAGCGCCCAGCCGATGCCCTGCGCAGTGCCGCCTTGCATCTGCCCTTCGACGTAGGCCGGGTGGATGGCTTTTCCCGCATCCTGGACGGAGGTGACGCGGAGGACATCGGTCTTGCCGGTTTCGGGATCGACTTTGAGATCGATGATGAGCCCGGCGACCGAGCCGCCGGCACCCCGGGGATTCACGGCGGCGCTGCCGACGACGGGGCCGCCCGTCGCGCCGAGCTGAGCGGCTAGCTGCGCAAACGAGAGGCTGTTGGGGCCGGAGGAAAACGTGCCGCTCGCGAACTCGACGACTTCGGTGGCCCATAGCGTGGCGGCGCGGGCCTTCATCTGCGTGACGACGTCTTGCGCGGCTTCATATACGGCGAGGCCGGTGGCGAACGTCGTTCGGCTGCCGCCGGTGACCCCGGTGTACCCGACCGAATCGGTATCGACGATCGTGGGATGGACGTCTTCGGCGCGAATGCCGAGCACCTCCGCGGCTTGCATCGAAAGCGACGTGCGGGAGCCGCCGATGTCGGTGGAGCCTTCGATCAAATTGACGGTGCCGTCGGCG
>JANODS010000490.1:0-6696 GCA_031412835.1 Acidobacteriota bacterium
TGCCAGCGCCGCCACCGCACGCGCCCCGTCATCCACAAATAAGAAATCCCGCTCCGGAACTCGCGTCCGTATCGTCGCCTGTCCGCCGCTTCGCAGTTGAGTAACAATGTCGTGAACCAAGTCGGTCCGAGCCGCAGCCGAGGGCCCGAACAGATTGCAAAGCCGCAGCGTCATCACCGGAAAGTAGCGTTCGTAGTAGTGAGCCGACTGCTCGCCCAAATACTGGCTCAACAGGTACCGGTTCCGGTACGGCGCGATCGGACTCTCCTCGTCCACCGGCATCGTCGCGCGCGTCTCGTCGTAGAGCAGAACGGTTGACAACCGCACGAACGCCCGTAGCGGACGCTCCTGTAACTGTTCGAGCAAAAGTACCGAGGGCATCATCTGCGACTCCAGCGCTTCCGGCAGCGGCTGTTTCATCAACTCCACGTGCCGCGACGTTCCGGTACAACAGATCACCCGCTCGAACTCCACATCCCGCAACGCGGCCAAATCCCCAAAATCGGGAACAGGAATGTGCCGGTTCGGAGCGGGCGACACGCTCCTCCCCGCCGAAATCATCTCTGGAAATAACCGCAAAATCGCGCTGCCAAGAAAACCGCTGCCTCCGAAAAGGAGCGTCCCTTCGCCGCGCCAACCTTCCGGAATCACGGGCAGATCACCTCACCATTCCAGCCGCGCGCCCGCAGCTTGGGTACGGTTTCGTCGTAGTAGTTCCAGGCAAAAAGCACCGCCGCGTCCGCCGGCCGCGGATCCGTGAACATCTGCTCTTCGTCGATGATCGGGATATGCACGCCGGGCAGGAACTTGCCCACTCGCAGCGGGTTAATTTCCGTAATGTAGTCTAAAGTCTCGGGCCCCAGCCGACAGTAGTTGCACACCGTCGACGCCTTGGCCGGCGCCCCGATCCCAATCACTTTTTTCCCGGCGCGCACAAGACCCCAAACGCGATCTTGTAACTCCCGCCGCTTCCGCTCGATCGAGTCAGCCCACCCCAATAGGGTCGCTGGCTCATAGAGCCGCGCCTGTTCTTCCGCCGCCATCACTTCGCCCACGCGCTCGTGAATAGGATGCGCTCCCGCGAAACACGCGAAGACGCGGAACGAACCCCCGTGTATCGTGCTCCGCCTGACATCGAATATTTCCAGCCCAAACCGAGCAAACAACCGCGCCAGCGGGCGCAAGGAGTAATACCGCAGGTGCTGATGAAACATGTTGTCGTAATGTCCAGTTAGCACCATGTCCAGCCAATACTGATTTTCACTAACAAAGACCCCTGTCGGCTTCATTAGAATCTGTATGCCCCGCATCACGCTGTCCAAATCAGCGATATGGGCGAACACACCTGCCGCGCTAATGGCATCGGCCTGCCCATGGTCACTCACTAACAGCGCCGCCGTCTCCTCATTAAAAAACGCATGGAGCGTCGGCACGCCCGCCGCATTCGCTATCTCCACCGGAATCGCCGAAGGATCCACGCCCAATACGCGGACGCCAAACGGCTGGTATGCCTTCAACAAGGTTCCGTCGTTCGATCCGATATCCACCGCGAAAGACGACTGATCTAGCCCGCCGATCTCCACTAATTGGCCGGGGATCGATTGCAAGTGCCGCGTCGCCGTCAGCGTGGTTCCGCTCACAAATGGAAAGAACTTATAGACCACCGCCGGGTTGACGACATATCCAAGTTGGGTCAATCCGCAATCCACGCAGTGGAATAACTGCATCGGATAAAATGTCTCCGGCCTTCGCAATTCCGCGCGGGTCAGGATCAAATCGCCCACGGGCTGCGCGCCCAGGTCGAGTCCGGGTTCGGTCTTGCCCCGGCAAATCTTGCAGCGCACCGCTGTGATTCGCTCCCCTCCTCGCCCTCGCGCCGGCAAGCCCTTGCTCTTCTTCGGCAGTGGCATGTCTAAGGTACTCATGCGTAGCACCGGAAATATGTGTGAAAACGGTCCAAAATGTAATCAACCTCCTCGTCGGTCATTCCCGCATGACATCCAATATAGAACGCCCGTCGGTTCAAATGCGCCGCCACTGGGTACTGTGGCTCCAAGTCTCCGTACAACTTACGGTATATCGGCTGATTCAGCAACGGCAGTAAATACCGCGTCTCGATCTGATGACTTTCCAAATACTGAATCAACTCGCCGCGGTCCACCTTGTCGGCCCGCAGGACAAGCGGAAAAAACATCCAGGCATGTTCCGCCCCCTCGCGTTCGACAGGTAGCTGCAGCACGTCGCTCAAAGGCGCCAGCCCCGCGCAAAGCCGCTGTGCAATCACTTTCCGCCGCGCCCAATCCGCCTCGCGCGACTCCAGTTGCGCCAGCCCCAGCGCCGCCTCCATCTCCGTGCAGCGGTAACTATAGCCTAGTCGCACGAAGCTAAACCGCCGGTCCGCTATCTCGAACAGCGCCCGCCCCTCTCGCCCCTCGTCGTCGTCAATCCGCGTATAGATCGAGTCCCGTCCATGGTTCATCAGGCTCTTCAACATTATGATGAGTTCCGTGTCATCGGTAACACAAATGCCGCCGACGCCCGTCGTAATGATATGCGCTACGTAAGTCGAGTAACAACCGATGTCACTCATACTTCCCACGGGGCGCCCCCGATACCGGGCAAACATACTCTCCGCGGAGTCTTCCACGATACGCAAACCATGCCGCGCCGCTATATCCAGCACCGGATCCATGTCGCAAGGCAGCCCTGCGATATGCACCGGCATGATCGCCCGCGTCCGCGGCGTTATGTGCCGTTCAATCTCATTCGGGTCGATGCAATACCGGTCCGGCTCCACTTCCACGAACACCGGTTTCAGCCCGTTATACAGCACCACATTCGAAGTCGCCACGAACGTTAGCGCTGGCACGAGTACCTCGTCGCCGTCCTGCCACCCGTATTGCTCTTTCAAAGCGGCCAGCGCAATCTGCAAGGCGGAAGTCCCGCTATTAGTGAATAGCCCGTACCGCCGGCTGTGCAACGCCGCAATTTCACGCTCAAAACGGTCGATCATAGGCCCGGCGCTCAGACGGTTGCTGTCCAGCACCTGCATGACTAACTCTTTGGCTCGGTCCGACACGCGGCACCCGCCAATTCCGATTTGCGGCCGCGCCGCCACCAGCTTACTCATTCAGAACTCACTTTACCAGAACCGCCCCGGAAACTTCCCGCCATTTCCCCTACCGCCATCACGCAGCCAATCAAGATCACCCCCGGCAAAGTGAGCGGTTTCCGCCACCAAGTTGTCCGCGCCACCACCACCAACGGCAATCCCAGCCGCAATAACGCCACCGCCGGTCGTACGTAGGCCGAACCCCAATCGTATGAAAATCGATAGCGTTCCCGCCAGTAGGACCCAAACGAGGGCGGCCGTGCAAGTCGCACATCCATTCGCGCATCATGCGTCCCTTCCCCCACAACCATCTCCTCGATCCGCGAAACCGACGCTCGCCGGTAGGCCACATTCCCAGCGGCCAACCGCGGCCGCCACCCATACTCCACGACGTAGTAAACCCACCCCGCCCAACCGTACGAATCCGCGGGCAACACATAACCGCCGACCACGGAGGCCGCCGACTCCGCCGCCAAATTCCACAACGGTCCCGCCTCATACCGCGTATCGAAAAACGCGACCACGTCCCCTTCCGCCCGTGCCCAACCCTCCAGGCGATTCGCCGCCCGAATCCCAACCGGCCCCGGCCCATCTCCTAACAAGACCACGCTTAGGCGCACGCCACCCGCCGCCATTCCCGCCAGGTCAAAAACGCGAAGCAACTCTCGGCGCAAACCGTCGAAATCGCGCAACCCATGGCCCCATAGACAGGTGCCAATAGCAAATTTAGAGTTAAACTCAAACCCACCGATACCCCCAAGTGCACCAAATCCCGCCATTCCCCCTTAAACGCTAACAAGGCCTGCCGATACACCATTCTTGTGACCTGTACCGGCAGTACCGCCGCTAGAACTGCCACCAGAGGCACCGCCGCCCCAAATCCCTCGCCGTACAGCAACGGTACTAAGACACCGGCCGTTAACGCCAGCACGAGCCCAAGCCCTAACGCAACCAACACACTGCCCGACCAAACCCGAAACGCCAATTTCCCCGCCGCCGCTCCATCCGGATAGAGGTTCCCGAAGATGGGGAGCGAACTGTTCTGCAGCGCGCCGAGAATCGGACTAATCACTGTGATCAAGCGAAACGCCGCCACGTACAGCCCCACCTCCACGGAATCCCGAAGCGCCCCGAGGACAAAAACGTCCGAATTGTAGAGCAAGTTCCCTAACAGCAAACTCGCAAAAAAGGGCCATGCTTCTCGCTGCAACGTCCCATCGATCCGAGGGCCCTCCACGAGATCGCTCCCCGCCTCCCGCCACAACCACCAAGCCCCCAATAACTCCCCCACGCTCAACGAGGCCGCCACCCAAACCAATGGCAAACCCGCCGCCGACGCCGCAAAAAAGACGAAACTCGCAACCACAGCCGCCACTGCCACCGACTGGCCCTTCTGCCGGGCTAGCAGGAGCCAGCGCGGCTGCAACGCAGCAGCCAGCCACATCCCCGCCATCGCCAGCACCAACCCATTCCCCCAGGCCAAAGCGCCAACCAGCAGCACCAGAAACACCGGCAGTCGCAGCCGCACCATGGCCGCCCGCAGCGCCCCCGCCCCGCCTGGCTCCTTGGTTACCCGTAGGATCGCCGGCAAATCCAGTCCCCGTTGCACGGCCATCAGTCCGTAGGAAGCCGTCGCCTGCGCCACGCCAAATGCTCCCAATGCCTGCGGCCCCACGCCTCGCGCCAGCAGGAGGAACGCGATCGAATGCAGCCCCCGCGCCGCGCCCTCACCCGCGCTCAACGTAAGGAACTGTCGGATCACAATGTTAAGATTCTACATCATGACATTTCGTGTAGGAGTCGTCGGCCTCGGCGGCGTTGCGGATCGGATCCATCTACCCGCCTGCGCCGCGATCCCTGGACTGGAAATCGTTGGGGGAGCGGATCCCAACGCCGATACACGCCAAGCCATGGCGAAGAAGTTCGGTATCCGTGAAACCTACGCCGGATTTGAAGAACTTCTCGAAAAAGCCAAACCCGATTTTATTATTGTGGGCACTCCTCCCAGCTCGCACTACGAAATTTGCCGTCGCGCGCTCGACGCCGGCGTCCACGTTTTCTGCGAAAAGCCCTTCATGCCCACGGTCGACGAAGCCACCCGAATCGTCGATCTCGCCCGCGAAAAAAACCTCCTTCTGCGCGTCAATAATCAATATCGATTCATGACCTACTATGCCGAAACCAAGCGCCGCCTCGAAGCCGGCGAATTTGGTCGGCCCTATTACATCCAATGTTGGCAGCAGATGTACCATCCGCCCGCCAAGGAGACTAACTGGCGTAGCGCGCTCAAACAATACGTGCTCTTCGAGTTCGGCACCCACGCCCTCGACCTCGCCTGCTTCTTCTTCGACGCGCTTCCTGAAACCGTGAACGTCTTCACGCCGCGAGTTCGACCCGAATTCGACGCCGACGTTCTCGTCAACGCTACGCTCCGCTTCCCGGAAGAACGCCTGGCCACGTTTTCGTTCAACCGGGTCACGCACGCCCCGGAAAAGTATCTCGAAATGCGGATCGACTGCGAAAGAGCGTCGCTCCGGATCTCCTTGGGCGGTGTCGCCCGCATCTCGATCGACTGGGCCAAGAACGCAAACCGTTTTTATCTCAAACACGGCTTCGTGCGCGGTGGCCAGGCCCGCGCCGAAGTCAACGGCATCCCCCGTACCTACTGCAACAGCGCCAAACCCGAATTCGCCGCCGCCACCGCCGAACACATCAAACTGTTCCTCCACCAAATGGAACTCCCCCAACGCCCCATCGACGCCGCAGAACACGCCCGAGACGTACTCAATCTCGTCTTTGCCGGCTATGAAAGCGCCAACTCCGGCGAAACCGTCCGCCTCGCCTAGTGATGAAACCCAACCTCCTCTGGCTCCTCTGGATCGTCGTTGCGCTCACCGTCACGCTCTCCCCGTTCTTCACGCTCGCGGAGGTCTTCCGCACCCACAGTCCCGCCCCCGTTGCCTCCGCCCTCCCGTTCATACCCTTCCTCCTCGCCGCCGCCGTCGGGCTCACCCACCGCTTCCGTGCCCCCCGCTGGGAACTTTCCATTCTCATCGGTGCGCCTACACTTCTCTGCCTCCTCAAAGCCCCGGTTCCAACGTTCCTCGCCGCGGCCCTTCTCTTTTCCGGCCACGCCATCGGTGCGCGTCTCCTAACCCATCCCCCCGCCTCCGCCCTCCTTCGCATCACCCTTCGCCTCGGCCTCGGCCTCGGCCTCCTCATGCTGATCACCATCGGCGCGGGCCTCGCCCACGTCCTCTATTGGCCGCTGACAATCCTCCTTCTCGCCCCAGCCATCTTCAGCGCCGAACTCATCAAAGACCTATTGATTCTCCGCCAAACTTGGGTCGATAGCGACGACATTCGCCACCCCGCCGTCTCCACGCTCCTCTGCTTCGGGCTCATGTTCGGGCTCCTAGGCGCCCTCTGGGTCCTCACCCCGACCATCGCATTTGACCCTCTTAAAATGCACCTCGCCAGTGCCCGCTGGTACGTTGAAACCGGCGGTCTCACTCCAGTGCCCGACGTCCCCGAATCGTACTACCCGCAGGGAACCGAGCTTCTCATGGCACTGCTCTGGCTGG
>JANODS010000491.1:0-1395 GCA_031412835.1 Acidobacteriota bacterium
ACGCGATTGTCGTCCTAGAAAACATAGTCCGCCACATGGAGCTGGGCACCCCGCCCCTCCAAGCCGCCTTTGACGGAGCCCGCGAAGTCAGCTTCACGATCGTTTCGATGACGGTCTCCCTAGCCGCCGTATTCATCCCCCTCTTATTCATGGGAGGCATCCTAGGCCGCCTCTTCCGCGAGTTTTCCGTCACCATCGTCGTAGCGATTCTCGTCTCCGGCTTCGTCAGCGTAACGTTGACCCCGATGCTAGCCGCCCGCTTCCTCAAACCTCACCACGGCGGCCACGGAAAGCTCTACATGTTCACGGAGCGCATCTTCGACGGCATGTTGCACGTCTACGACATAACCCTAAAGTGGACACTCCGCCACCGCCCCGTCGTCCTGGCCGCCAGCGCAGCGATTTTAGTCGGCACCATTTACCTCTTCCAGTTAGTCCCCAAAGGCTTCATCCCGACGGAGGATCAAGGCAACATCTTGGCCATCGTCGAAGCCCCCCAAGGCACGTCGCATTTAACGATGGCGGAGAACATCCAGAAACTAGCTGCCATAGCCCGCCAGGACCCATCCATCGAAGCGTTTTTCAGCGGAATGGGAGGAACCAGCGGAGCGGTAGCCACCGGAGGTCCAAACTTCGGCAGAATGTTCTTCCACTTGATTCCCCTCCACGAGAGAAAGGAATCCGTCGAACAAGTCTTCGCCCGCCTGCGCCCCAAACTAAACAACGCCCTGCCCAACATGAAGGTCTTCCTCCAGAACCCGCCGACCATCCGCATCGGAGGCTCGCTAACCAAGAGCCTCTACCAATACACCCTCCTAAGCAGCGACACAAACACCCTCTATAAGTCCGCCCCCGAACTAGAAAAGGAGATGGCCAAAATTCCTTGCCTGATGGACGTAACCTCGGACCTCCAAATAAAGAACCCCGAATTACACGTAGTGATCGACCGAGACAAAGCGGCGACGTTGCACGTAACCCCCGAGCAGATCGAGAACGCCCTCTTCGACGCCTACGGCCCCCGCTGGATCTCCACGATCTACGCCCCCGACAATCAATACCGAGTGCTGATGGAAGTAGAACGTCCCTTCCAATCCAACCCCGGAGAAGTCTCCAACTTATACGTCCGCTCGACCGACGACAAACTAGTCCCCATCGACAGCCTGGTGAAGATGGAAGCCAAAGCCGGCCCCCAAGCGATCAACCACTACGGCCAACTGACGGCGGTAACGATAGCGTTCAACACGGCCCCCGGCACCTCTCTGGGAGACGCGGTCGAGAAGATCGAAGCGGTAGCCGACCAAACCCTCCCGACGAACGTAAGCCGAACCTTCCAAGGGACCGCCGCCGCCTTCCAGCAATCCTCGAAGAACCTGATGCTCCTGCTGGCGGTGGCTA
>JANODS010000492.1:0-1365 GCA_031412835.1 Acidobacteriota bacterium
GCTTTTGGTGGTGGGCCGGCGGCGGGAGCGGTTGGAGGGGTTGGGGGGCGAGGTGTGGGTGGCGGACTTGAGCGTGGAGGCGGAGGTGGAGAAGTTGGCGCGGCATTTGGAGGGGCGGGGGGATGTGGCGATGCTCGTGAACAACGCGGGGTTTGGGACGCGGGGGAGGTTGGCGACGACGGCGTGGGAGCCGCAGATGGAGATGCATCGGCTGCATGTGTTGGCGACGCTGCGGCTGACGCGGGCGGTGTTGCCGCGGATGATTGAGCGGGGGGCGGGGGCGATTGTGAATGTCGGGTCGGTGGCGGGGTTTGCGCGGTCGGCGGATAACGTGAGTTACTGCGCGACTAAGGCTTGGACGAACGCGTTTAGCGAGGGGGTGTGGTTGGAGCTGCGAGGGACGGGAGTTACAGTGCAGGCGTTGTGTCCCGGATTTACTTACACGGAGTTTCATGATGTTTTGGGGGTGGACCGGAGGAAGCACGCATCGTGGCTTTGGATGACGGCGGAGTTTGTGGTGGGGGAGTCGCTGCGGAACTTGGGGAAGCTGTATGTGGTGCCGGGTTGGCGGTACAAGATCTTTGTAGCGATTTGGACGAAGCTGCCGGGTTGGCTGAGGCTTCGGGCCGAATTTGAGAGAATACGGAAGTGACTCTTCGTTCCTCACTTTCCTATGAACCGGTCGTATTGAAATTCGGCACTAGTGGCCGACGGGGGGAGATTATCCACCTGACTCCGCTGGAGATTTAACTGCCCGTATTGGCGGAGGTGGAGTATTTGCCGTCGCTGCTGGCGCCACCGGGGGGTGAGAGCCGGGGGGAAGAGTTCTACTTCGCTTGTGATCTGCGGCCGAGTTCGCCGGATTTGGCGGTGGCGGCGGTGCGGGCGCTGCGGGATGCGGGGATGAAGCCGGTGAACTGCGGGCGGATTCCGACGCCGGCGTTGACGTATTTCGCGTTGGCGGCGGGGAAGGGGTCGCTGATGGTGACGGGGAGCCATATTCCGTTTAATCGGAATGGGTATAAGTTGAACACGTCGCGAGGGGAGTTGTTAAAGCATCACGAGGAGCCGATCAACGCTGGGGTGGCAGCGGTGCGGCAGCGGCTTTACGAGGAGTCGGCGGAGGGGTCGTTGTTCGATGGGGAGGGGCGGTTTAAGGTGGATCCGGGGGGGGTGCCGGAGGAGATAAACGCGGCAGAGGCGATGTATCTGGACCGGTATTTGCAGTTTTTCGCGGGTAAGTCGCTGGCGGGGCGGCGGATTTTGGTGTATCAGCATTCGGCGGTGGGGCGGGACTTACTGGTTGAGTTACTGCGGAAGTTAGGGGCGGAGGTGGTTCCCGCGGGGCGGAGCGAGACGTTTGTG
>JANODS010000493.1:0-4225 GCA_031412835.1 Acidobacteriota bacterium
GTTAGAATGTTTCTCATAACTTATGCTGCGAAATCCTGATAAAATTTCAATTTGTTCTTTATATTAAGCTGCCTTATTAAATTTTTGCCTTTCAAACAGGTAAAGCGGTTTTGACGGAAAATTCTAACAATTATTTTAATCGTCCTTTTCTCGAAATTGGAAGCGACGAGGATAAAGCGAAGCAGGTGAAATGGGACGCCGACGTGCAGGACCTGGAGTTACAGATTCGGAAACATCAGGAATCGTTGACCGAAAATGCCGACAAGGATCCGAAGTTGGTCGCCTTACGGAAGGCGCTGGTCGACCTACGGAAGCAGAAGCCGAATCTTTTGCGGACCTTGGTGATGAAGGAACGGGCGACGCCGCGGCCGGCCTACATTCACCTCGGCGGAGATTTCACGCGAAAGGGCAGCGCCGTTGAGCCGGGGACGCTTTCGGTGTTGCCGCCGATGAAGGGCGGTTCGACGCGACTCGACTTTGCCCGGTGGCTGGTGGCGAAAGACAACCCGTTGACGGCGCGGGTGACCGCGAACCGGGTTTGGCAGCAATATTTTGGCCGCGGGATCGTGGGCACGGAAAGCGATTTTGGGTTGGTCGGCGATCGACCCACGCATCCGGAGTTACTCGACTTCCTGGCGGCATCGTTCATGGACAGCGGTTGGAGCCAGAAGGCTCTACATAAGTTGATTGTGACGAGCGGGACGTACCAACAGTCCTCGCAGTTACGCGACGACGCGACGGCCGTGGACCCGGAAAACAAGTTGTTGGCGCGGCAGAATCGACTGCGGCTCGATGCGGAGATTATTCGCGATGCGGCGCTGGTCAGTAGCGGTTTGCTAACGGCGAAAGTGGGCGGACCGAGCTTCTTCCCGCCGATTCCCCCCGGGGCGTTGACGGTGACGCAAGTGGTGCGCGAGTGGAAGACGGCCACCGGACCGGAGCGGTATCGGCGCGGCATGTATACATTCTTTCAACGAAGCGCCGCGCACCCGAGTTTGACGATCTTCGACGCGGCGGATGGGATTACATCGTGCACGCGGCGGGTGCGGTCGAATACTCCGTTGCAGGCGCTGGCGCTATTGAATGATGATGCGTCGGTGGAGTTTGCCGAGGCGTTGGCCGGGCGGATGGTAAACGAGGTTTCGGGTGACGAGGCCAAGCGGTTGCGGTACGGCTTTGAATTGGCGGTGCAGCGAGCGCCGCGGGCGAAAGAGGCCGAGCGGTTGCTTCGATTTGTCAGGCAGCAGCGCGATTCTCAGCCGCAGGCTGCGGAGAAGGCGTTGTGGACGAGCGTCGCGCGTGTCTTGTTGAATCTGGACGAGTTCATGACTCGGGAGTAGAGAATATGGATCTTGAGAACAAATTAACTCGATTTCGGACGCGGCGACAACTTTTCAAAGACTGTGGGTTTGGCGTAGGCAAGGCGGCGCTCGCTTCGATGCTCGCCGACGGCTTGCTGGGCGCGGGGCAGACGCATTTTCCGGCCAAAGCGGACCACGTGATTTTTCTGTTCATGGCGGGCGGCCCGAGCCACCTGGAGCTCTTCGATTACAAGCCAGAATTGACTAAGTGGGACGGCAAACCGACACCGGAGTCCTTCCTGAAAGGAAAACGCTTCGCGTTCATGGATACGTTCTCGAAAGATACGCCGAAGCTACTCGGTACGCGGCGGACTTTCAAGCAGCACGGCAATTCGGGGCACTGGTTCAGCGACTTGGTCCCCAATATCGCGGGGATCGCCGATGATTTGACCGTGCTGCACGGCGTCTCCACCGAGAACTTCAACCATGGTCCGGCGAAAATGTTTTCGAACACCGGAAGCGTGCGCGCCGGGCGGCCGTCGATGGGCTCCTGGGTGACGTATGGAATTGGCAGCGAATCGAAGGATCTGCCGGGCTACGTAGTGCTCCAGAGTGGTCCGCGCGGACCGCGCGGTGGGGCGGCGCTGTGGTCGAGCGGCTTTTTGCCGACGGCCTACCAAGGCGTTCCGTTTCGTAATGTCGGCGACCCGATCTTGAACTTGTCGACCCCGAAAGGCGTGACGCCGGACCAGCAGCGGCAGACAATTGAGGCCCTGCGGGACCTGAATCAGATGGAGCTGGAAGAGACTGGCGATGCCGAGATTGCGACGCGGATTTCGCAGTATGAGATGGCGTACCGGATGCAAACGAGCGGCCCGGAATTGATCGATTTCGGACAGGAATCGAAAGAGACAATGGAGATGTACGGCGCGGAGCCGGGCAAGTCGAGCTTCGGCAATAACTGCCTGATGGCCCGGCGGTTAGTCGAACGGGGCGTCCGGTTTGTCCAGCTGTATCATACCGATTGGGACCACCACGACGATATTACTAAGCCGCTCGACCAAGTCGCGAAGGAAGTGGATCGCGCGACGGCGGCGTTGATCAAGGATCTGAAAGCCCGTGGCCTGCTCGAGCGGACGCTGGTGGTTTGGAGCGGCGAGTTTGGCCGCACGCCTATGGGCGAGGTCCGCGAAAAGGGCAAGATTGGGCGTAATCATCATATCGACAGCTTCAGTATGTTCATGGCGGGCGGCGGGTTGAAGCCGGGAGTTAAACACGGAGCCAGTGACGAGTTTGGGTTCTCTCCGGTGGAAGAGAAGTTGGAAGTTTATGACATCCACGCGACGATTCTGAACCAGTTGGGGCTGAACCACACGAAGTTGACGTTCCGTTCGCAGGGGCGCGACTTCCGGTTGACGGACGTGGCGGGCCGGGTGATCAATCCCATTTTGGCTTAGCTATTTGATAGACTGCCGCTAGCATGCGGCTTTGTATCATCCTTTTCTGTACTGCGGCTTGGGGCCAGGAGCCCCTGCTGCCGCTTTTGAAGCAGCAGTGCGGCGGGTGCCACACGGGCACGCAGGCACAGGGCGGCTTATCGATGGACTCGATGGAGGCGCTGCGGAAGGGCGGTAAGCATGGCGCGGCGCTGACGCCCGGGGCAGGCGGGGCAAGCCTTCTGGTGCAGCATATGACGGGCGAGAAGACGCCGCGAATGCCCTTGGGGGCCCCAGTAGCCGCGGGCGTTGTGGACGCGGTGCGGGCGGTGATTGACGCCATGCCGAAGGCACTTACTGTGGCTAAGCGAGACGCTCATTTTGAATGGCTGTTGCGGGTGCCGACGGCGGGTGCCGTCCCGGCGACGAAGCGTCCGGGCTGGGTAAGGAACCCGATTGATGGGTTCGTTCTGGCCGGGTTAGAGAAACAAGGTATGACGCCGGCCGGCGAGGCTTCGCGGCGCACATTGCTGCGGCGGATTTACTTTGACTTGATCGGGTTGCCGCCGACCCCAGAGGAGACCCGCGCCTTTGAGGCGGATGCGGATCCGCAGGCATACGACAAAGCCGTAGATCGCTTACTGGCTGATCCGCGCTACGGCGAACGCTGGGGGCGGCATTGGTTGGATCTGGTTCGCTACGCCGAGTCCGATGGATTCGCGATTGATGGCGAGCGGCCGACGGCGTGGCGGTATCGAGACTACGTGATTCGGGCGTTGAATCGCGATAAGCCGTACAACGTGTTCGTGCAGGAACAGATTGCGGGGGACGAGTATCGGGGGAAGAATGCGGCTGGGGCGGGGGATCGATTGGTCGCCTTGGGCTTTCTGCGATTTGCTCCGTGGGAAGCGGACGCGAACTCGAAGAAGCAGTTACGGCAGGACTTACTGAACGATATTACAAGCACCGTCGGTAGTGTGTTCCTGGGAATGACGACGGGATGCGCGCAGTGTCATGACCATAAGTACGACCCGATTCCGCAGAAAGATTACTACCGGTTACAAGCCTTTTTCGCAGGGACGGCGATCGCGGATCTGCCCGTTGGGTTCGACGAAGTGGAACGCCCGAAGGAGATGAAGCGGAGGATGCGGCAGCACGAGGATGCCGCCGAAGCGGCCCAGTTGGAACTGGACCGGCTGCGGGAGGGGCTCAAAAAGCACTATATAGCACTGATGAAAGTGGGGGCGGATGATGAGGGGCTGAAAAAGTTTTTGGGCAAGTTGAATACCCGAAATTTGTTCTTTCTGGAGCAGGATCTGCCGCTGGTGAAAGAGCCGGAGTGGCGGGAGCCGTTGAAGGCTTATTTCGCCGTCCGGGATGGGATGCAGCGGGAGGTCGAGTTGGCGCGGCGATTTCAGGCCTCGGCGTACGCGGTCCGGGATGTGTCTCCGCCGGCGACGTCGGAGGTGGCGGATACTTATGTGCTGA
>JANODS010000494.1:0-3823 GCA_031412835.1 Acidobacteriota bacterium
TCCACGCTGCGGCCGAACGGCGTGTCCTTGCCGTAAACGATATCGGAAAACTCGCTCGCGTTCACCTGGCCCGCGTCGTCGTACCGCCGCGCGATGGAAGATCGGTACTGCATCAGCAGCAGGTCGATCTTCGGTTGGCGAAACTCGGGGCCGGTCAGCACGTCATGAAAAACGCCCAACACTTCGTCCGTATTTTCCTTCAGGCAATTGAAGGAAACCGAAGCCAAGGTCTCATCAATGCTCGACTCGACGCCGGCCGCGATGGCTTCGAGTTGTTCGTCCAACTGGTCGCCGGTCTTCGTTTTCGTACCGCCGGTGCGCATTGTGCCAGCCGCGATGATGTGCAGTCCGGTCTTATCGGCTGGTTCGAGCAGCGTTCCGGTACGGACGAGCGCGATGCCGTTGATGAGCGGCAGATTGTGATTCTCCAGCAGAAACACCTTCATGCCGTTGGGTAGGGTGAAGGTCTCGATGTCCGGGATCTTCACTTCGCCCAGCTTCGGGTATTTCAACTGCTTGTAGGCCGGCTGCGAGAACGCCAGCGCCGAGAGGGCAAAGAGAGTGAGAAGCGTGCGCATGGATTACTTGCCCTCCGGCTTGGTTTGAATGCTGTAGGCGACGGTGCGATTCTTCTTAGTCAGATAAGTAGTCAGCACCCGTTTCACGTCGGCGGAGGTTACCTTTTCGAGGTCATCGAGTTCGGTGAAAACCATTTTCCAGCTTCCCAAAGTGACGTGGGATTCCGCCATCTGGCGGGCCAAGCCGCTGTTGCTGTCAAGCCCGGCGATAAACGCCGCCCGCAGCTTCGTCTTCACCCTTTTTACCGCTGCCTCGTCAATGGGCTCCTTCTTCATCTTTTCGATCAACTCATCCCAAGCCTTCTCCAGATCCTCGACGGTCTTTCCCGTGTTGGGCACCATAAAGGCGATAAACAAGTTCGCGTATTTGCCGCTGGGGAAGATGGCCCCGGTGTCGGCCCCGAGCGCCAATTTCTTCTCTTCCACCAGTTCGCGATTGAGCTTGCCGGTGCGGCCTCCGGACAGGATGCCGTCAAGCACGGCGATAGCCGGATCGTCCGGATGGGTGCCTTCCGGCCGATGGTAGGCAATGGCGATGAAGGGCTGCGCCTCGGTATCCACGGTCACCCGCTTCTCGCCATTTTGCGGAGGCTCAATGGTGTACAAGCGCGGCGGCAGCGGGCCAGCCGGGATGGGACCGAAATACTTTTCGGCCATCTGCTTGATCTGCGCGGTGTTCACATCGCCGACGACGGAGATCGTAATGTTAGCCGGAACGTAGTAGGTTTTGTGGAACTCGGCCGCCCCCTTCGCGCGCAGGTTTTCGATATCGCTGGCCCAGCCGATAAAGTTGCGATAGGGATGAGCGGTGAAGGCCGTCGTCATCAACGCCTCGATCAGCTTGCCTTGGGCCGAGGATTCCACGCGCATGCGGCGCTCTTCGCGGACCACGTCGCGCTCCTTATAAAACTCGCGGAACACCGGTTGCCGAAACCATTCCGACTGGAGCACGAACCAGAGCTCGGTGCGGTTCGACGGCAGGGAATAAAAATAGTTCGTCGTGTCGAGGCCAGTGGAGGCGTTGAAACCGACGCCGCCGTTCTTCTCGATTTCGCGGGTGAACGCGTTTTGCTCCACGTATTTATCCGCTTCGGCGGTCGCCTTTTTTAACGCCGTTTCGAGCCGTTCAATCTGCGCCTTATCCGCTCGACGTTCCTTCCGCCGCTCCTCTTCGAGCTTGTCGTAGGCGTCTTCGACGGCCGCCAGCGCCTTCTGCTCGGCGGGAAAGTTCTTCGACCCAAGTGACGCCGTGCCCTTGCCAATCATGTGTTCGAACATGTGGGCGGTGGAGGAAGCGTTCGCGGGATCGTTGGCCGCTCCCGCATTCACGTGGGCGTGGAAGGCAACCGTGGGTGCCTCATGCCGCTCCATGACGATGAAGTGCATCCCGTTTTTTAGTGTGAACTCAGTGACCTTTTTTTCAAAGTCGGCCAAGCTTTGGGCACACAGCAATACGGGCGCGAATAGCCCCAGGCAAGTGAGATTCCGAAAAGACATACTATTCGTAGCGTAACGCGACTACCGGGTCTAAGCGGGCGGCCTTGCTCGCCGGCCAAATTCCGAAGAACAAGCCGACCCCGATCGAGACCCCCAAACCAGCCAATACGGCCCACATCGGCACGGCGGTTGGCAGGGTGGGGAAGACGAGCCCGACGGCCTGCGAGATCAGCCAGCCGACGAACATGCCGGCTAATCCGCCCAGGAAAGTCAGCACGACCGCTTCGGTGAGGAACTGCGTCACAATGTCGATTCGTCGGGCTCCGAGCGCTTTGCGGGTGCCGATTTCGCGGGTGCGTTCCGTGACGCTGACGAGCATGATATTCATCACCCCGATGCCGCCGACGAGTAGCCCGATGGAGCTCAAAACCACCATCACCAGAGCGACCATCGCGATCACGCCCCGAAACTGATCGATCATCTGCTCGGCGGTTGAAATGGCGAAGCTATCCGGTTTGTCATACGGAATTCGCCGCTCAATACGGAGCACCGAGCGGACTTCATCGATTGCGGCCGCTTGCTTGCCGTCTTGTGCCACGACGATAAGCATGTGCTCTCGCGCGTTCGGGAACATCTTCCGCATGCTGAAATACGGGAACAGCGCGCGCCGGTCTTCCTGCCCCGGCATCGACGCCGATGGCCGCTTCATAACGCCGACGACCTCGAAGATATGGCCGTCGATTTCCACCGCCTTACCAATCGGGTCCGAGTTTTGGAACCAATTCTTGCCCAGGTCCTCGCCGAGAACCACAACGGGCATCCGACGTTGATTTTCGGTATCGGTGAAGAAGCGGCCCTGCACCATTTCGACGCCGCTGTCGATGTAGCCGGGGTCGGTGCCGCCCAGGTTCAAGTTGAAGGCGTCGATACCCTTGTACTTGCCTTTGTGGATGCCCCAGGGCGCGAATAGCCACGGGCTCACCGCCGAAACGCTGGGGCACCGTTCGGCAATCGCCACCGCGTTTTCGTAAGTCAGCGGCTTCCGAAGCCGCTCTTCCAGCGACCGGCCGCCAAAGCCGTTGATGAGCGAATCCCACTTCGTCACAACGAGATTATTCGTGCCAAAACTCTTGAGCTGGTTGGTGATCGCCCCGTCGAGACCCGCGATAATGGAGCCCACGCCGATCACGGTACTCGTCCCAATGATCACGCCTAACACGGTAAGAAAGGCCCGGAGCTTGTGGCCGCGCAGGGTATCGAGCGCGAGTTGAATGCCGAACAGAATTTTCCGCATGGGTTAGTGGTCCGCCCGCAACGCTTCAATGGGGTCCAATTTCGAAGCAACGTTGGCCGGGTAGATCCCGAAGAAGAGCCCGACCACCGCGGACAGGCCGACCCCGATGAAAATAGCCGACGCCGGTACCGACATTGGCACCGGCGTTAGGTTCCGAACGAGGATCGCAATGATCCACGCGATCGCTACCCCGATGAACCCGCCGGTTCCTGACAGCACGCTCGATTCCACCAGGAACTGATTCAGAATATCTTTGCGCCGTGCCCCCACCGACTTGCGAATACCAATCTCATGGGTGCGTTCAATCACCACCGCGAGCATGATGTTCATCACGACTACCCCGCCCACCACCATGAACACGCTGACAATGGCCACCGCCGTGGCGGCAATGGCACCGGTCATCTGGTCCCACGCGGCGAGTAACGAGTCGGAGGAAAACAGCCCGAAGTTATCGGCTTCCCCCGGAGGCACGTGACGCCACGCGCGCAACAACGAACGAACTTCGTCCTGGGCT
>JANODS010000495.1:0-2049 GCA_031412835.1 Acidobacteriota bacterium
CTCCAACTCTCCGGCGAAGTCCTCAGTCAGTCCCCCAACAACCTGTTCGGTCGCCTCGTCCGTTCCCACGCCTTAATGGCCCAGAACAACCGCCCTGAGGCCAGAGCGCTCCTCCTCGACACCATTAAGATGTACCCGAAGTCGAAGGACGCGCAGTACCAACTCGGTTTCGCCTACTTCACCGAAAAAGATTATAAGAACGCCGAAGAAAACTTCCGCGCCGTCTACTACGGCGACACCCCGGACCTGCGCGGCCTCATGGGTCTGATCGAAACCTATATGGCTCAGTCGCGCTTCGATGCGGCGGCGAAGCTCGTCGATGCCGAAATCGTCAAATTCCCTAAAGCGCTTGCCTTCCAAGTCGCTCGCGCGACCATCGCAATTCGCGCCGGTGAATACGATACCGCCATCGACCTTCTTCGTAAAGTCGCCCAAGTCCAGACCAATCAGCCAGACCTCTATATGCGCCTGGCCGAAGCCCAGAAGCTGAAAGGCGACTTCAATGGCGCTCTGGAGTCTTGGAAAAAAGCCTCCGACCTCGCCCCCAGTGGCGTCACCCCCCTCCTCAACCGCGCCATGACCCTCGACGGCATGAAACGGCTTACCGAGGCCCGCCCCCTCTACGATCAGGTCCTTCGCATCCAGCCCGATAACTCCCTGGCCCTCAACAACCTCGCCTATCTCCTCGCCGAAGAGGGCAACGAACTCGATGCCGCGCTTACCCTCGCCCAACGAGCTCGGCAAAAACAACCCAACGATCCCATGATCGCCGATACTCTCGGTTGGATCTACATCAAGAAGGGGCTAGCCAATAACGCCATCGCCATTTTCTCTGACCTCACCACCAAACACCCCGCCATCTCCATCTTCCACTATCATCACGCCATGGCGCTCTCCCAACGCGGCGACAAGGTGCAGGCCAAACGCTCGCTCGAACTAGCCCTCAAGGGCAATCCTCAGAAGCAAGAACTCGAAGACATTAAGAAACTCCAGCAGAAACTCGGCTAATCTCTCCTATGCGTATTGCGCTGCTCTGCCTCCTGGCGGCCATCCCCCTGGCCGCCACCGTTCTTCGAAAAGACCTGCCCCCCGGACCGCACAGCGTTCTCGTCTCCGTCCCGGCCCCGGCCGCCCTCGGCCAAGCCACCGTCACAGTCGAACTCCGCCGTGATTCCGAAGTCCTCCTCACGAAGCAACTCCACGCCGGAGACGGCGACCTCTTCACCTACGTCGGCTCCGGGGCCGGCCTCTCGCTCCAGATCACCCATCCCGCCAACATCCCCGTCCGCACCACCTTCCGCCCCCTCCCCACCACCTCCCAATTCGAAGCCGAACCCAACAACTCCTGGCCCTCCGCCACCCCCTTCCGCCTCGGCCAACCCGTCCTCGCCTCCGGCGACGAAACCCCCTACCTCCCCCTCGGCGACACCCGCAAACCACCTCCCGCCGAAGACTGGTTTCGCTTTGAGTTCACCTCCCCCACCCCCCAACTGCTCCACCTCGCCCTGGACCTCACCGACCGCGACAACATCCCCGTCGACGTCTCCCTCCACTCCGTCGTCAACGGCAAGCTGACCGAATACTCCGAAGGCGAAGACCCCGTCGCCCTCCCGCATGAAGTCCAAGCCCTCCCCGGTAATAAGTTCACGACCCGTACCCTCCGCCAACCCGGCACTTACTTCGTCCGCGTCCGCATGTCCCACCCCACTTACAAGTTACTAACCCGCCTTTATAACCTCCCCCCGTACGCAAACCCCCGCGAGGCCGTCCAAACCGCCATCGATTACCTCGTCGCCGCCGGCGATTCCTGGCACGCCAACACTCCCCGCCGCGGTGGCGTCTACGACCGTATCTCCTCTCCCCATCAGGAAACTTCCCTCTGCGTCGCTTGCCACCCCACGCACTTCACCCTTCGCGCCCAACTGTATGCCAACCGCCACGGCTACGCAACCCACTACCCCAACCAACTCGCCTTCCTCACCGAGCGCTTCTATAACAATCCCCGCCCCCTCTATGGCTTCGAAAAAGAAGGGGCCGTCTGGTCCCGCG
>JANODS010000496.1:0-1538 GCA_031412835.1 Acidobacteriota bacterium
AGTCGCAGCGTCGCCTGCGATCCGGTACTCGCGCAGATGTCGACGATGGCTCCGCTCTCGGTGATGTGGGCCGCAAGCGCGCGCCATGCGCGATCGACAACCGGCCGATAGATCTTCCCCTCGAGCCAGCCACGCCGTATCCCTCTCGCCATCGCCATGGAAAATCAAACGCTTCCCTATGGTCTCGGCGCCCTCTTCGCCGGTGCCGGCGCCCAATACTCCTGGCGCGGCATCTGCGGCTGTCTCACCAAGCTCAACCGAACCCAACAACGCCCCCACGAAATCTACTGGTGGAAAGGTCAGGACGGCAGCAAGATCCTCATGAAATGGAACAGCATGATCAACGGAGCCTCCGGGGCCCGCACCATGGGCGGCTACGCCGAAGGCCGCACCCCAGACCGTGAAATCGACTTCGTCTCGAATGATCCCCGCTTCCTCTCCATCTATCCCTACCCCGAAGTCGGCATCTTCGGCAAAGGCTGGGACGACCTCAAAACCCTCACCGACGAGTTCGTCGTCGCCGCCAAAAAGAACTCCACTCCCGAACGCAAAGTCATCGTCTCAAACATGGTCGACTTCTTCGACGAGTTCAAGCAAAAGCACGGCGCCACCCTCCCGGAGTTTAACGCCGGCTTCGGCAACGAATGGGATCTCTACCCCGCCTCCGTCTCCGAAGTCTCTGCCCGCATGCGCCGCTCCACCGAAAAGCTCCGCGGTGCCGAAGCCCTCGTCGCTTATATCTCCCAGAAATGGCCCGAATTCATGGAAAGCCGCCGCGAAGCCGCCGCCCGCGCCTGGATGGACATGGGCATCTTCTGGGAACACAACTGGACCGCCGACGCCCGCGCCGTCACCCGCGAAGACCGCAACCAATGGGGCCGCCGCGTCGCCACCGATCTCGAAACCTACGTCCACTCCCTCCTTGCCGACGCCTCCCACGCCCTCGGCGGCATGATCCAATCCACCCCCTCCAATACCGCTCGTAAGTTCTACGTCTTCAACCCCCTCGGCTGGACCCGCTCCGACGCCGCCGACGTCCTCTATGACGGCAAAGGCCCCGTCCACGTAGTCGACCTCTCCACCGGCCTCGAAGTCCCCTCCCAACTCGTCCTCCTGCCTTCCGAGAAGGATCTCAACCTCTCCCCTTACATCCGCATCGAAGCCCGCGACCTCCCCCCCGCCGGCTACAAAGTCTTCGAAGTCCGCAACGGTCCCGGCCAAAAGTTCCCCCTCGCCGCCACCGTCTCGGACATGGCCGGCACCTCCGTCATCGGAGCCGTCACCGGCAAGTACCTCGAAAACTCGGCCTACAAAATCCGCGTTGAAGACCGCGGTGCCATCTCCAGTTGGGTCGATAAATCCCGCAACAATCTCGAACTCAGCGGCCGCCTCGAAAACGGCCGCGCCACCATGAACGATCTCGGCCTCGACCCCGGCCAACTCGAAGTCGAAAACGCGGGCCCCGTCTCCGTCACCCTCCGCGCTCGCGGCCAAAGCCCCCTCAACCACGAAAGCCGCATCACCCTTTTCCGAAACTC
>JANODS010000497.1:0-5910 GCA_031412835.1 Acidobacteriota bacterium
CGCAAAATGGCCCTCCTCAGCCTCGATGCGACCGCAGGAGTAAAAGTTTACAAAGGTGAAACGCAAGTCATCGCGGGCGGAACCGCCCAGACGCTCCGCGAAGGCCGCATGATGGAGACCACTGGTAGCTTCGCGGTCGCCCGCTTCGATAAGAACGACACCGACCCCCTCTACCGCTGGGCCAACCGCCGCTCCGAAATGTTGGCAATGGCGAACATCGCCTCCGCTAAATCCGCCCAACGCATGGGCAACGGCGGCATGGGCTATTCCCAAGGGGGCTGGCTGTACAATCCGTACTTTAATATGTACACTTATCTTCCGCTCTCGGGCATGCTCCAAAGCCCGTTCGGTTTCATGTATTACAGCCCGTCGCGAGTTAACAATTACTACAACCAGTACATGCAGGCCGCGATGCCGGTTCAGAACCCCGGCGCTGGCGGGGGCGGAGTCTCCGGCCCCCGGTTCGATAGCGCCGTTGGTTACAACGTGAACAGCCGCGCCGGCATGGCTTCTCCGAACAGCGGAGCGCCGAGCGGTGGCGGCGCAGCCGCGGCCCCCGCGGCGCCGGCCGCCCGAGGCGACGCCGGTGGTGGCGTTCGCGGTGGCGGCGGCGGCGGAACCGGCAAGTAAGCCTTACGGCTTCAAACTCCGTTCAAAAAACCCAGTCGTAGTTTCGAGTAGATGGCGTCGCGCCGCCCCCGCGACGCCATGACTTTTTTGCTGGTAGAACATCAACTCAAACTGCTTATTCGCCTTCTGCAAAGCGTCGATCATGTGCTGCGCGTTCTGGAACAAAACGTTGTCGTCCTGAAAGTTGTGAACGATCATCAACTTCCCCTGCAGCTTCGCAGCGTGGGTCACCGCCGAACTCTCTTTATAACCGTCTTCATTCCGTGACGGCAGGCCCATATACCGCTCGGTATAAATAGTATCGTAGTGCCGCCAATCCGTCACCGGGGCACCCGAAACCCCGGCCGCGAATGTCTCCGGTGCGTTGAACAACGAGTACAGCGTCATATAGCCGCCATAGGACCACCCATAAATCCCCACCCGCTTCTCGTCCACATAGCCTTGGCTCACCAGATACTTCACCCCCGCCAACTGATCGCCCAACTCCGTCTTGCCAAATTGCCGATGTAACGGTGCCTCCCAGGCGTGCCCCCGGCCTCCCGCCCCGCGGTTATCCATCCGCCAAACCACAAATCCGCGCGCCGCCAGCGCCTGCTCCCAATTCAATCCCGCCCAGTTATCGCGCACCGTCTGCGCATGCGGTCCCCCATAAACCATCACAATCGCCGGATATTTTCGGCCCGCCACAAAGCCCACAGGCTTGATCACCTGCCCGTAAAACTTGTTCCCACCTGCCTCAAACCGCACCGGCTCCACCGGCTGCAAGGCGTACTCCGTCATCACCGATCTGTTCGCGGGCGTCAACACCGCCACCTGCTCGCCAGAAATCTTATGCAGCGTCCGTTCCGGCGGCGACGTCAAGCTCGAATGCGTCTTCGTGTAATACGCCCCCGTGGGGCTGATCGAAACCGCATTCGTCCCCGCCGCCTGGGTCAACCGTACCACCTTCCCGCCCGCCAACGGCACCCGATACAAATGCCGTTCCAGCGGGCTCTCCTTGGTTGCCGTGAAGTAAATGTTCTGGCCATCCACGCCGTCTACCGAGTTCACCTCCCAATCCCCGGAGGTCAGTTGCCGCTCCAGTTGGCCCTGCGCCGAGTAAACGTAAAGGTGTCGAAATCCCGACCGCTCACTCGCCCACAAGAACCGGCCATCCGGCCAAAACAGCAGCACATCGTGAAGGTTCACCCACGCCGCGTCTTTCTCTTCCAGCAGCGTCTTCACCCGTCCACTGGCGACGTCCGCCGTGAGCAACTCCAACCGGTCCTGCACCCGGCTCAACCTCTGCACGGCCAACTCCTGGCTCGACGGCAACCAAGCCACGCGCGCGATCAGCGTCTCCGCGGTTGAACCCAAATCCATCCACCGCGACTTGCCTCCTCGCGCTGCCACCACCCCCAGCCGCACGCTCGCATTCGGCGTACCCGCCTTCGGAAATCGTTGCGGCTCCAGGACCGCCTGGATCGGCTGGGAATCCACATGCGGATGGATCATCTCCGTCCCCACGTCAAATTGCAGATAGGCAATCGACTTTGAATCGGGCGACCACCACCACGCGCGGCCCAAGTCCAATTCCTCGGGATAAACCCAATCGAGCTTCCCGTTCCAGACCGTCTCGCTCCCGTTCATCGTCAACCGGCGCTCGCGTCGATTGCTCACCTCCATCGCATACAAGTCGCTCCCCCGTCGGAAACCAACCATGCGTCCGTCTGGTGACAAGTGACCGTCCTCTTCCGTCTCCACCGTTGCCGTCAACTGTGTCCACTGCTTGGAGCCGACTTCCAGCACGAACAGATCTCCGCCGGTGGCCACCAACAGGCGCTGGCCGTCGTTCGACCACTCCGGACGGCTCCCCGCCACCCGCCGATTCTGCCATCCGAAGGGCTTGTTGTTTGGCCGGTCTTTCGCCTTCCCTTCAATGTCCTTCAGGTTGGCGAGTTCGGTCCGCTGTCCGGTGGCACACTCATAGAGCATCAGGGCCTTTTGATCGACCGACAAAAAACGGTCTCCCGCCGGTGCCCAAATCGCGGCACCAACCGTGCTCGGGTTCGCCTTCGCGACGGCGTCCAGAGTAACCGGCTTCGGTTGGGCGGAAAGCCCAACGACGAAGATGGAAGTCAACAAAACACGGGGAAGAGTGTGCGAAATCACTCTACCATCATCGTTGATTTCCGTTTCAAAACGAGCGTCGCTTCACCACTACGCCCTCGTTTGAATAGACGGTCTGATAAGACGAGTCGGCCTCGATTTTCGCCAACACTTGTAGGCGCTCCCCCACAGTCAACATCGACGCGTAGTCGTAAGGCGTTAGCAGGATATAGTCGAGCCCTTCGGCCCTCGCCAATACCGGCGCGTTACCCAGAAATTGGATCAACGCCGCTCGCGTTAGTCGCGGTGAAGGATGCAGGCTGAAGCCGTGCCGGCGGGTGACGGCATGCAGCATCGCGTCATCACTGGCCAGAAATCGAGCGCTCGCCGGGGTGTTGGCGTCGATCCAGAAGTAAGCCTGGCTGCGCAGCGGATGGAAGGCCTTGTAACGTTCCAGATCATCGTATGCCGCCCGGAGCGGCACCGCGGCGCGGCCCACCAGCACCAGCGCCACCACCATGGTGGCCACTTTGCTGTAGCGCGGCACGGCCCCCAGAGCCATCACCACGCCCGCCAAGAGAAGCGGCATAATCGGCAGAAGCGTCCTTGCTTGCGGCACCTGCTCGCTCAACAACATCGCGGCGAGATACGCCACGCCAAATGCCGGATACACACTCGCCACTCGAATCCGAGACCAGCCATAGGCCGCCGCCAACCCAAGCATCACAATCCCCGGTTCCGCCAGGGCCGCGGCGTTCCCGATGACAAACGCGAAGCTCGACTTAAACTGCGCATTCAAATACCAACCGGCCAAGCCCTGCGCCGACGGATCGGAGTGCGCTTCGACAAATGACCGCCACCCCCACGCCGTCACCAATAGCACCACCGAAAAAATCGCTCCTTGCGCAAACCTTCGCCTAAGGAACAATAACGGAATCATCGCCAATAATGGAACCAACAGAGCGACCGAAGTCAGGTAGGCGCCCGCCGCCGCTATCGCGGCCAGCAGCGCCGCCGCCCGGCTATCCTGCTCCAGCGCATACACCGCCGCCAGCAGCAACGTCAGCGTCAACAAATCAGGCAGAAGACTCGCGCTGCCCAACACAAACGACACGTTCGATCCCAACAGCAGACACAGCAACGCCGCCTGCCAATGCTCCCACCCCTGTTGCCGCCCCCAAAAGAATACGAGGGCCAGCGAAGTCGGGGCCAACACCCATAACATCCAACTCAACAAACTCCGGCTATGCGCGAACGGTGCAAGATAGGCCGGAAACAACGGCGGCACGCGCGTCTGCGCCGGTTCGCCTGGAACACTCGCCATCCGATAGCCTCGGCCATCGGCCATGGAAAGGCCCGCACTGAAGTAAAGACTGTCCTCGGTCAGGGAGCCAAGCTGCGGCAAATCGCGCGCCGAAAAAGCAAACCAAGCCGAGGGCAGCAACGCGGTGAGCAGCAAAGCCCAGGGGAGCAAACGAAGCATGGGGGAAGGGACTAGAATACCAGTATCCATGCAGATCACTTTTCGCGGCGCTTGCCGCACGGTCACGGGCTCCTCCCACGAGATTCAATACGGCGGCAAGCGGATCCTGCTTGACTGCGGTTTCTTTCAAGGTCGACGCGCCGAAGCGAATGAAAAAAATCGCTGGTTCGCCTTTCCTCCCGCCGAAGTTGACGCCGTCGTTCTTTCTCACGCCCACATCGACCATAGCGGAAAACTGCCGAAACTCGTGCAAAAGGGCTTTCGCGGGCCCATTTACACGACCCACGCCACCGTCGACCTGTGCAAGTCCATGCTCGCCGATTCGGCCTTCATTCAGGAAAAAGACGCTGAGTTCCTCAACCGTCGCACCTCCCGCAAACGCCGCCTGCAGCCGGACTGCCCGGATTGCGAAGTCGAACCCATCTACACCGTCGCCGATGCCAACGCCACCTTCCCTCTCTTCCGCTCCATGCCTATGCATGAATCGGCAAACGTCGTCGGCGATATCAACTACACCGCGTATGAAGCCGGCCACATGCTCGGTTCGTCCTTCGTGAAGGTGGAAGCGGGTCCCACGCGACTCCTCTTCTCCGGCGACATCGGTCGCAAGAACCTGCCCATCATTCGCGACCCCGAACCGCCGCCCGCGGCCGACTTCCTCATCATGGAAAGTACTTACGGTGATCGCCTCCACCAACCCATCGAACACGCCAAAGTCAAGCTCGCCGAAATCATCAACCGTACCGCCAAACGCGGCGGCAAAATCATCGCCCCCGCTTTTGCCGTCGGTCGGACCCAGCAGATTGTCATGATGGTCAACGAGCTTATCCTCGCCCAACAAATCCCTGATATTCCCGTCTTCGTGGATAGCCCCCTCGCCACCAACGTCACCGAAATCTTCCGCACCCACACCGAATGCTACGACCCGGAAACCGCCCGTTTCCTCGCCGACCATAGCGACCCTTTCGGCTTTCGCCGCCTCCGCTACATCCGCGACGTGGAAGAATCAAAGGCGCTGAATTCGCTCCGCATGCCTTGCATGATCATCTCCGCCTCCGGCATGGCCGAAGCCGGTCGCGTCGTCCACCACCTCGCCAATAACGTCCACGACCCTCGCAACACCGTCCTCATCACTGGCTTCCAAGCCGCCAACTCGCTCGGCCGCAAACTCCTCGACGGGCAAAAGGAAGTCAACATTTTCGGGGAGCCGTTCCGCGTCCGCGCCGAAATTGCCAAGATCAACGAACTCTCCGGCCACGCCGACCAAAACGAGTTGCTCGCATGGATGGAGCCGATCGCCAAGGGGCTGAAGCACGTCTTTCTCGTCCACGGGGAACCAACCCAGCAGGAAGCCTTGGCCGCGCTCATCCGCAGCCGGTACAACCTCCCAGTTACAATTCCGGAGAGCGGCGACACGTTCGCCTGTTAGTGATAGGATACGGATCAGCAATTATGCTTAGGCTCTGCTTCGGCTTCGGGTTCGCACTCACGTTACTTGCGCAGGAAGAAGTCGCTACCCTGCTCGAACAGAAGTGCCTCCAATGCCACGGCGGCGCCCTCGAACTCGGCAAGCTCGATCTCCGCACTCGCGCCTCCGTCCTTCGCGGCGGCGAACACGGGGCCACCGTCGTTCCCGGTGCCGCCGCCACCAGCAAACTCATCCGCATGATCAGCGGCCTCGATACACCCCGCATGCCCCTCGGCGGTGC
>JANODS010000498.1:0-1895 GCA_031412835.1 Acidobacteriota bacterium
CGGTTGCCGCCGTGCAGTTGCGGCGCGTACTGATTGATCATGCTCGCCGTAGCCATAGCGAGAGGCGCGGAGGTGGTTACAAAATGGTGGGGCTGCTGGATTCTGACAACGGAGTTTTGGGCCTCGACGAGCGTCTGCTGGCTTTGGACGAAGCATTGACGAAATTGGAGTCGCTCGATGCGCGAGCGGCTAGAGTTGTGGAGCTTCGGTTTTTCGGGGGGCTGACGGAAACGGAAGCGGCCGCGGCGTTGGACATTTCTATTGCGACGTTGAAGCGGGATTGGGAGTTCGCCAAGACCTGGCTGACTGGGCAGTTTTCCTTACAGTGAAGGCGGAGCTGGCGGGAAGCCGGCGTCCCTTTGCAACGTAGTGCGCCCGGCGTATACTCATGGCCAGACGTGAAAATTACCCTTCTGTTCCTCGCCGCCCTCGTCTGCAACGGCCAGCAGACCGCGCTGGACCGTTATGTGGCTAAAAAAGATGACGTATTCGCATGGAAGCTCGTCAGCACGACGAAATCGAGCGGCCATGCGACTTACGTCCTGGAACTGACTTCGCAGACGTGGCGCACTGCTGCCGAGGTGGACAAGCCGGTGTGGAAGCATTGGTTGACGATCACCAAACCCGAAATGGTACTTCATAAGAAAGCGCTGCTGTTCATCGGGGCGGGGGACAACTCCGATCCGACACCCGGGGGATCGAGCGCCCGTTCGGTGCAGATTGCGACGGCAACGAACTCGATCGTCGCCGATCTAGGCATGGTTCCCAACCAACCGCTGCGCTTTACCGATTCGCCGGAGACTCCGCGGTCAGAAGACGACCTGATCGCCTACTCGCGGGTCAAACACTTCTCGACCAAAGACGATTTCTGGCTTGTCCGCCTTGCCATGGTTAAGAGCGGTGTCCGGGCGATGGACGCGGTGCAACAGTTTCTGAAAACAGAGCAGATCGAGATCGAGCAGTTCGTGGTCTCGGGCGGGTCCAAGCGCGGTTGGACGACTTGGCTGATTGGAGCGGTCGATCCTCGGGTGACGGCGATCATTCCTGTTGTGATCGACGCCTTGAATAGTGAGGCGATTACGAAACACCACTTTCAAGTGCTCGGCTTTTTCTCATCTGCTCTGGAGGATTATGTCCGCCATGGGCTTTTCCCCCATAAGATCGGTACGCCGGAATACCAGGCCGTGCTGGCGATTGAAGATCCGTTTCACTACCGAGACCGGCCGGCGCTGCGGATGCCGAAGTTGTTGATCAATGCGTCCGGCGACCAGTTCTTCCTGCCGGATAATTCGCAGTTCTACTACGCGCAACTCCCCGCAGAGAAGCTGCTGCGATACGTTCCGAACGCGAAGCATAACTTGGCCGGGTCGGACGCCACTGCGACCATCATCGCCTTTTACCAATCGATCCTCCACAACGCCAAACGGCCGCAGTTCTCGACGAAAAAGGATAAGGATGGCGCGATCACGGTGACTCCGACAACGAAGCCGATCGAGGTTAAGCTATGGCAAGCCACCAACCCGAAGGATCGCGATTTTCGGGTGGATGTGATCGGCAACGCCTACACCGCTACTTCGCTTGCGGCGAGCAAGAACGGGACGTACAGCGCCAACGTTACTAAGCCCGCGACCGGCTTCACGGCTTGGTTCATTGAACTGACGTTTTCGGGGGACTTTAAGCTGACGACGGAGGTTAGTATCTCCCCGGATGTGCTTCCGCACCAGTGGAGTGAGGCCGCGGCGAAGTATCGAAGGACAGAGCGGCAACAGCGATAGCGTTAGTGTTTTGCGATACCCTCTGTCCACTGCAAGCTGGGACGGCGTTTTTGCATAGCGCAATCTCGCAGGAAGAGATTGATGAGGTTTTGGTAGGGCATGTCGAGTTCGGCAGCAGTT
>JANODS010000499.1:0-8115 GCA_031412835.1 Acidobacteriota bacterium
GGTTTGGGAGAACCGTTCCTGGACCCGAAGATCTACGAGCGGATTGAGTTTTGCGAGCGGCATCAGGTGTATACGTTGCTGTCTACAAATGGGACCTTGTTAGACGCCGAGGCGACGGAGCGGATTCTGACGAGCACGCTAGAGCACCTTACGTTGAGCTTTGATGGGTCGACGAAAGAGAGTTTTGAGTTCTACCGCAAGGGTGCCAAGTTTGAACGCGTTCGCGATAACTTCCTTAATTTCTGCAAGCGCAAGCACGAGACGAAGGCGAAGATTCAGGTGGTCGTGCAGATGGTGCGGATGGAGAGGAACTGGAACGAAGTGGATGACTTCATGCGGTTCTGGTCGGCCGTTCCGGGAGTCGATCAGGTGCGGGTGAAGGCGGACGAGACCAATCTGATGCGACCCGAGGCGGGCCACGCGGCGGCGGATTGGGCGCATCCGTGCCACTACCTATGGCGGGGGGCGATGTATGTGAAGCACAACGGGGATGTTTATCCGTGTTGCCAGAGTTACATGCTGGATGGGAAGCCGATGGGGAACATTGGCCGCGAGACCTTGCCGGAGATTTTTAACGCTCCGGAGATGCGGCGGATGCGGCGGCTACATACGCAGGGCAAGGCGGGCGAAATTGATATTTGTGCGCGCTGTTGCACGACGATTCCGCATCCGCTGCTGGTGGCGGGGAGCTTGTTGTTTCACGGTCGGACGGTGCGGAAGCTATTGCCGTTCGTCGAGCGGCTTGTTTATCTGACGAAGTTGCCGGGGCGGTGGTTGAAGCCGCAGGCACCGTTGCCGCCCAAGAACGGAGATGAGCTGGTACAGATTAGCGGGACCCGAGAATCGCGGTGACGGGTTGTTCGAACCAGCTCAGCAGCGGGCCGGGTTGGAGCCCGAGCCAGAAGATGCTGACGACGAAGGGGGCCATCATGACGATTTCGCGGAGACTGAGATCGGCTAGGCCGGTGGGGTTCGTTTCGCCAAGCATGGTTCGCTGATAGAGCCAGAGGAGGTAGGCCGAGCCGAGCAGGATGCCGAGGATGGCTCCGGCGGCCCAGGTCGGAGAGACAGAGTAAACGCCTTGGATGAGGACGACTTCGCCGACGAAGCCGTTGAGCGGTGGCATGGCCATCCCACTTAAGATAGCGACGAGAAAGACCGCGGCGAAGATCGGCATCGACTTGCCGAGGCCCGTGTAGGCGGCGATCGCGCGGGAACCATGACGGTCGTAAACGGCGCCGACGAGTAGGAAGAGCAGCGCACTGGCGATGCCGTGGTTGACTTGCTGGAAGAGCGAACCCGCAAGCCCATTCGGCGTGAAAGAGAAAATGCCGAGGGTGCAGAAGCCCATGTGGCTGATGGAGGAGTAGGCGATAAGGCGCTTCCAATCGGTCTGCATCAGGCAGACGAGGGCACCGTAGAGGATGGCGACGAGGGAGACGGCGGCGAGCAGGTCGGCGGACTCGCGGGCGGCGAGGGGGAAAAGGGGGAGGGAGAAGCGGAGGAGGCCGTAGGTGCCGAGTTTCAAGAGAAGCGCGGCGAGCATGACGGAGCCGGCGGTGGGGGCTTCGGTGTGGGCGTCGGGGAGCCAAGTGTGGAACGGGAACATCGGGATCTTGACGGCGAAGCCGGCGAGGAAGAGCCAGAAGAGCCAGCGTTGGGTTTCGGGGCGGAGTGGCGTGGCGAGCAGCGCGGCGAGGGAGAAGGTCCGCTGTTGGGTCAGGAGAAAATGTTGGTGGTGGAGGGCGAGAATCCCGATGAGCAGGAAGACGGAGCCGAGGACCGTGTAGACGAGGAACTTGATGGCGGCCTGGGGTGCTCGTTCGCCGCCGAATCCAGCAATGAGGAAGTACATGGGAAGCAGGACGACTTCAAAGCACAGGAAGAAAAGGAGGAGATCGAGCGAAACGAAGCTGCCCAGGACGGCGGCTTCGAGGAGTAGGAACCAGGCGTAGTAGCTCTTGTCGCGGCCGGGGAGCAGGAGTGTAAGAAAAGAGACGCTGGTGGTCAGCAGGACAAAGGCAAAGCTGATGCCATCCACTCCGACGATGTATTGCGCTCCGAGGGATGGGATCCAATGCGCCTGTTCGAGGAGTTGGAGCCCGAGTGAGGGATCGAACTGAGTGAGGAGGAAAAGTGAAAGCGCCAGTTCAGCGGCCGCGACGACGGTGGCTACCAAGCGGGAGAGGGAAGCTGGAAGAAGGAGAACGAGGAGAAGACCGACAAGCGGCCCGGCCAGGAGGGCCGAGAGGGGATGGTCCATGGGGTAACTACTCAGTGTAGCTGGCCCGGCGGGGCAGGGTATTGCCTTCGCCGGGCCAGCGCCAGGGGTTTATTGGTAGTTAACGCCTTTGAAGTTCAGCGCGGTTTGGATAAACAAGCCGATGTCCAGATTCGAGGCGGTGAATCGGCTGGGGTCTCCGGCAACGCCGACGCCGATTTGTCCGGTAGGGACGAGGTCGCCGCCCTGTCCGGGAGCCGCCGTGTTGCGCGGCAGCGCGAGGAGTACGGAAGCGGGCACCGTGAATCGGCCCGCGCCGCCGCGTTCGTAGCAGTAGAAGCCAGCGCCGGCTTTGTTGGCCCCATCGAAGGAGAAGCCGAAGATGAAGACCGTCGAGTTGGCTCCCGCGCCGCTCCAAGTGATCTCCTGGCCGTTGGCCCGGTTGACATTGACGACGGCCGCTTCATTGCTCCAGGCGAAGTTACCAGGAATGGTCAACTGGGACCGGAAACCGCCAACGGTAGCGCCCGCGCCGTTGTCGACGGTGAAGGCACCGGCATCGAGGAACGGCCCCGAAGCGCCGCCGCCGGGCAAGCCGGGAATACCGGGCAAGCCGGGAATCGAGGGGAGCCCCGTGGAGAAGGTAGCGAAGTAGCCACCGGTGGTAGCGTCTTTCAGGATTTCGCGAGTACCGGACGGGCCGGTTACGTTGAGTTTGGGGCCGGCATCGAGCAGGGTACCGACGATGGGGTCCGCGGGCAGACCGCTGGCTTGTTCGCCACTGGCGAAGGTGAGGCAGGTGCCAGGGGGCAAAGAGCTGTCCGCCGCAAATTGGGAGGCGGCGATTTGGGCGGCGTTGTAGCGATAGAATGACCCGGTTCCGGCGTCGATCTTGATTTCCTGGGTCCCGAGCGGGCCGAGCGAAAGCTTCGTCGAAATCCGAGAGAGGTCGATGTTACCGATGCTGAGCGTGCCGCCGTTTGCCACCTTTTGGAGGTCGGCATCGGAGAAGGGAGTGCCGGTGGAGCAGAGTCCGCCGCGTTCGCTGATGGCGAGGTAGGTGGAGTTGCTGACGACGTTGCCGATCTTAACCGTCAACGGGGTATAGCAGCCAAGAATGCCGCCTGGGACGTCGAAGACGATTTGGTCAATGGCGGCACAACAACCGGAGCGGCCGCGATACCGGACGACGGCCGGACGGTTGCCGACGAGGACTTCGACGGGAACGTTCTGGTCGCCAGCGGCGGGGCCGGCCGCATCGTCACCGGTGATGGGGCCGAGGCCGGTGCCCCAGAGAGTGATGGTCTGGCCGGGTCGAGCGGAGGCCAAGATAGAGTTGATCGGTTGGTCGGTTTGCGAGTTGAAGTTCTGGGCGATTCCGGGTCCGCTGCCGCCTTGGTTCGACGTGAAGATGCCGAAGCTGGAGCGGACGATGTTGACCGCGAAGTTGGCGCTGGTTTGGCCATTGAAGGCGACCGTGAGCTGAGCCGTTCCGACCGGGGTATTGGACGGAATAATGGCACCTACCTGGGTGGCGAGACTGTAGGTCAGGATCAGGTCGATGGACGTGCCACCGGAGGTGAGCTTGGCCGACGTACCGCCGAGAGTGCGGGGCAGGGGAAAGCTCGTGGCTTGGACAATGGCCGAGGGGCCGATGTTGCGACCGAAGATGGCGATCATTGAGCCCTGGGCCAAGCTGCCGTTGGGCAGGGCGGCAAGGGCGTAGCTAGCAGTGTTTAGGGCACCGGTTACGACGGGTTGCGCCGCGGCGGTGGCAGCCAGAAGGCAAGCCATACCGAGGAGAGGAAGTATGCGTCTCATATAGGATGATCATACGCCTAAACTAATCCTTTGGTGCAATCCCGAGCGCCTTCATTTTCCGATAGAGATGACTTCGTTCGAGTCCAAGTAACTCGGCTGTGCGACTGACATTCCCTTTGGCTTCTTCCAGCTTCTTGAGGATGTACTCTCGCTCCGCGGCTTCGCGAACTTCCTGCAGGCTGGAGAAGCTTTCTACGGGGGCCCGCCGAGAACTCGGCAAAGGGATGTGCCGAGCATCGATCTTCATCTGCGGATTCATGATGACGATTCGCTCGATTAGGTTACGGAGTTCCCGCACGTTGCCGGGCCACGCGTAGTTTTGCAGTAAGCCGATGGCGTCCGGCGAAAGCTCTTTCGGCTTGCGGCCGTAGGCGGTGGTGAACTCGCGCAAAAAGTGTTGGGCGAGGAGCGGAACATCTTCAACGCGGTCCCGCAGCGGCGGGACGTAGAACGGAATTACGTTGAGGCGATAAAACAGGTCTTCCCGGAAGTTGCCACGGTCGATCTCTTGCTCCAACTGCTTGTTGGTGGCGGCCATGACGCGGCAATCGACTTGAATGCTGTCGTTCGCGCCCAGCGGTTCGACGCGCTGTTCGTCGAGGACACGGAGAACTTTGGCTTGCGTCCGAAGGCTCATGTCGCCGACCTCATCGAGGAAGAGGGAGCCACCGTCGGCCTTTTGAATCTTTCCAATTTTGTCGTCGCTGGCTCCGGCGAAGGAGCCGCGGCGATGGCCGAAGAGTTCGCTTTCGATGAGGTCTTCGGGAATGGCGGCGCAGTTGACTTCGACGAAGGCTTCTTTTGCACGCTGGCTGAGGGCGTGGATCGAGTGGGCGACCAGCTCTTTACCGGTGCCGCTTTCGCCGAAAATCAGAACGCGGCCGTTGGTGGCGGCCATCAGGCCGAGTTGTTGCCGGACGGCTTTCATGGGGACGCTGTCGCCGATGATCGGGTAGCGGGTGGCTGACTCGCCGAGCCGGGAGAGTTCGCCGGCCATGCGCCGTTGTTGAATGGCATTGCGAATGACGACTAGAACCTTCTCGATCGTGAGAGGCTTTTCGAGGAAGTCAAAGGCTCCGAGCTTCGTCGCGCGAACGGCGGACTCGATGGTAGCGTGCCCCGAGATCATGACGACGGCGGGGCGGTCGGCTTCCGGCTGCTCCTGGATACGGTTGAGGACCTCCATGCCATCGAGGCCGGGCATCCAAACATCCAGCAAGACGCAGTCGAAAATCTGTTCGGCCAAGCGAGCCAGTCCGGTCTCTCCACTGGAGGCTGATTCGGTGATGTAGCCTTCATCCTCGAGAACGGCGCAGAGAGTTTCGCGAATGCCGGGTTCGTCGTCAATGACCAAAATGTGGTGGCGCCTCATGCGCTGGTGGTTACCTCTTCCGCCACGAGCAGCGGTATTTCAATAATAAAGCGAGCGCCGGAAGGGGTGTTGTCCTCGACGCGAATTTGGGCATGATGATCGCTGAGAATGTGATTGACGATGGCTAGCCCGAGGCCGGTTCCGCGATCCTTCGTGGAGAAATAGGGCAGAAATAGTTTTTCCTTATCGTCGGCGGAAATGCCGCAGCCGGTGTCGGCGATCGTGAGTTCCACCGACTCGGGAGTGGGCGCGGTGGTAGAGACAAGCAAGCGGCGCAGCGGTGCATTTTCCATGGCTTCGGCCGCGTTGTCGACTAGGTTGACGATGACGCGTTTGAACTGTTCGCGGTCGATATTAAGCGGGGGCAGGGAGGGGGCGAGGTTCTTGGTGATGGCGATGGAGTCGAGGCGTCCGGCGAAGACCGCGAGCGCGGTTTCGACGACTTCGTTGAGATCGGAAGATTGCGGCTGAGCGGCGGGGAAGCGGGCGAACTGCGAGAATTCGTCGACGAGGGTTTTCACCGTTTCCACTTCATGAGCGATGGTGCGCGTGGATTCTCGGATGACGCGGGCGAATTCGGCGGTGGTGGAAGATTTGTCCAAATGACGGGCGATCCGTTCGGCGCTGAGCGCGATGGGGGTCAGCGGGTTCTTGATTTCGTGGGCGATGCGGCGGGCGACCTCGTGCCAGGCGGCGGCCTTCTGAGCGCGAAGGAGTTCGCTTGTATCCTCGAGAACAAGGACGAAGCCGGAGGTGACTCGTTGGTCGATGGGGGCGACGGTGACGGAGAGGTGAAGGGTGCGACCGTTGAGGGCGAGGTCGAGTTGGCGGGAGGCGACTCCGGTGCGGCGGGCGCGATTCATCAGATAGCGAAGTTCGGTCGCGTCGTCGGGGCCGAAGAGGTGCTCGAGGCGCATGGAATCCGTGACGCGCACGCCTGGAAACATTTGCTGCAGGGCACCGTTGACGGTCTGGATGCGGCCGTCGGGCGTGATGCTAATGACGCCGGTGGGGATCGATTCGAGAATGGTCTCGGTGAAGCGGCGCCGGGCTTCGAGTTCGCGGCTCGAGGTTTCGAGCGCTTGCGTCATCTCGTTGAAGCCGCGGATGAGGGTGGCGAATTCGTCGATGGCACCGAAGTTGATGCGGTGGTTGAGATTCCCGGCCCGGACTTCCCGGGCGGCGGTTAGTAGGGCCGTGATGGGTTCCGTGATTTGCCGGGAGAGGAAGAGGGCGACCCACGCGGCGACAAAGAGAATGAAGAGGGTGATGAGCGCGAGGTAGGTGAGGTAGAGCTGGCGGGTCTCTTTTCGATTCACACTGAGCTGGTCGTAGTCGGCGACATAGCGCGAGATATCGCGCTCGGTGGTTTCGAGATCAATCGGGAAAAGAGCGGAGACAACGAGGGTAGCGCCGGAGCGCAGGGCGACGCGGAAGACGGTGGGCTTGCTGCTCTCGGCTCGGCCTCGGCTATCGTAACCGCAAACCGAAAGCCGGGCGGCTTGCTGGGTGATGAGATAGGCTTCGGCGATGTCGTTATCGGCGCAGAAACGCTCGAAAACCTTGGCGGCTCTCTCGCCGCCGCTGGCGTAGGCTTCCAGTTCCGGTAGTCGCGCCAGCCACTGACCTTGCGCGCTGAGACGAAGTTGGAACTCACTCTTGACCGAGCTGCCAAGTTCGATCAGCTCCAGGCGGACCCCTTCGGCAGGGCGGCTGAACCATTGCTTGATATTCAGGTTCAGCACCTGATAACTCCACAACACCATGAAGATGACGGGAAGGAAGCTCAGAATCATGGCACCCATGACCAGCTTCGCCTTGATGCCGGAACCTTCCCGCTCCTTACTGCGCTCGATGTACAGCTTGATCAGAATACGGAACAACAAGAACGCCATCATCACCATGAGCAAAAAAACAAGGGTGCTCATGGCCCAGAACAACAGGACTTGATCGGTGGAGGACGGACCGAACTTGCCCATGTTGAACGAGCCCTGCCAGGCGACCAGCGCGACCAGGATCAACAAGGTGACAACCGCGGCGAACAGAAGCAGTCGCTTCTTCATGGTTACTACTGTAGCGAATGTCGAAAGAATGAACTAGGCTTGAGCCGCCTTCGCCGTACGGAATTCGTACTGCTGGATTTCCATGGCGGCGCGGCCTTCCTCGTAGCGGATGATTCTGCCGCGGGCGACGAGTTTGAGAGCCGTCTGGTTGTTGAGCTGGGCCGGCCAACTGATGGCCAGCTCGAGGCGCTTGCCCGGTAGCAACATGTGCTCGGTCGTGAAATACACCCCGTTGCTGCTCATGTTCACGGTCTGCCCGACGCCCATCTCGTCCGAGTTCTTCTTGTTAAGAACCTTGTAACGGACTTCGCGTTCGATGGGGAATCGGTCGGCGGTTCGCCGGTCGCTCGTATTTTTGTCTTGTATCAAAATGCAGCCTCCTAATCTTCGGCCCGCAGCGAAGGCCCGGTCACCTGGCCCCTCTACAGGAACCTGATGAAGACGTCGTTAACGTCTCCACTAGATTCCTACAGCGCGATAACGCGAACAATGGAACCCTAGGTTCAATGTGGGATGGTACGCGGACGAGCGAGGTACGGGGTACGTGGGATCGGTTTGGTTGGTACATTGCGCGGAAAGAACTTTCCTGGACGACAAGTCCTTATATTACAGCATCTTGGGTTTTCATCCGAGCGGTT
>JANODS010000500.1:0-2418 GCA_031412835.1 Acidobacteriota bacterium
GCATTCTTGATGCTCGGCACCACCAGCGCCCGCCCCCCGTCGCGAGAAGGCAAATCGATCGCCAAACCAATGTTGATATTGTGGCGAACAATCTTGAACAAGTCTTTGCCCTGCTCAGCGTAGGCACAGTTCAGCGCCGGGTTGGTTTGCAGCGCCTTCACAATCGCCCATCCGATGATGTGCGTGTAGGAGATCTTCGAATGGCCTAGCAGAGATCGATGCTGATTGATGATCCGCCGATTCTCGTCGATCACCTTCACTGGGATCGACCGCTGGCTGGTCGCCGTGGGGATCGCCAGCGAAAGCGTCATATTCTCGGCTAACCGCGCCGGGGCTCCGCGCAACGGCACAAGCTGTTCCGACGAGTCGACTGGCTTGCTCGGCGATGGCTTCGTTTCGACGGCCGTAGACGGCGTGGTTTGAGCCGGAGCCGACGGCACGGCGGCCGCGGCAACCGCTGGGGGCGGCGGCGGGGGAGGTGGTGGCGGAGGCGGCGGAGGCGGCGGTGCTTCCGCGGACGCTACGTGTCCGTTTCCTTTATCCGCCGCAAACTGGCTCTGCCAGCTCTCGTCCACGAATGTGTGATTATTCTTATACTGCTGAAATAGCTCTTCTTCGAGCCAACTATTGACGTCGATCTTTGTACTTTCCGACATGGATGTGCTGCCGCGGCGCATTGCGGCGTTTAACTTTTATGATAACCGCATTGCCACCTTCGCGGTTACCCAGTCCGTCCACAAAGCAGTCTCTCCACTTGTAATCAGCGGCGTTTCATCGAGAATTGCGTTGGCGAAATGCTCAATGAGCGGATAGTGAAGGTTCGCATGGGGCGGCAAATCCTCTTCTCCGCCCGGCCAAACCAACCGACCGCTATTCAACGAAGTCAGCTCAATCGCCCCCTCCGTGCCGATGATGCGGAACTCATCCCGGTCCACCCGGCTATGCCAGCGGACGTCCACCGTCCCGCGGATCCCTCCAGGATATTCCACCAGCACGGTCGCGTTGTCCTCGACAGCATATCGGTGCACGGCGTTGGAGACTAGGCCAGTGGCCCGCGTCGGGTTGCCGAAAAGATAGTTCATCGCGTCGATGCGATGCGAGGCGATATCGTACAGCGGTCCGCCGCCGGCCAACGCCGGATCGAAGCGCCAGTAATCGGCCTCAATGCCGGGCGGCACCCAGCTATGGGAGTGCGCTTCGCATAGCACCGGTTGGCCAATCGCCCCCGCCTCCAGCAGCGCCTTCGCCCGCCGCAGCTTCGGATACAGACGCCGATAGTAGGCCACGCCGAACAAGCGTCCGCTGTCGCGCGCACAGCTCACCATGTCCATCGCCTCCGGATAGTTCATTGCCATCGGCTTTTCGCACAGCACGTGACGGCCCGCCTGCAAAGCTTCCATCGCTTGCGGAGCATGCAGAGCCACAGGCGTCCCAACGTATACCGCGTCAATCTCCTTGTCCTGCAAGGCCACATCGAGCGACGGATAGACGTTGCATCCATAAGGCGAAGCCTTCTCCGGCGACCGGGTCACAATGCCTCGAAGCTCGCTTCTTTCGTGGGCGAGAATCGCCGGAAGCACACGCTTCTTCGTGATGTCGCCCACCCCGATCACCAGCCATTTTACGGTCTTATCCATGTTTGTTATTGTCTACTGATGAGCTCCCATTTAGGAATCAAACCCGAAGATCACGTCGTTCTAGAGTTGGTCGGCACCGACGACCCCACCGGGGCTTGGCAGCGCAATTTCCCGGACGCCACCACGGAGTTTCCCTTCCTGGTTCCCGATGGCCGCTATCTGGTCATTACCGACGTCGACTGGCAGTTTCAACTCGCCGAGGATCCGCAACCCCAAAACGTCACCTTCCGCCTTTTCGTAGCGCCGCTCGCCGATCCTTCCAACAGTTATCGTGTTCACTGCTCCACCACGATGCTCGATGATATGGGCTACGGCGGCACGTCGGAAGCCATGACCGCTGGTTTCGTCGTTGCCGACTCCGCCACCATCGTTTGGGACAGCATCCCGGCAACCGAACAGGTGGTCCACATCCTCCTCCGCGGCTACCTGGTCGACTGCCAATGACCTGGACCCATCGCCTCATCGAGGCGGACTGGCTCGACACCGGCCCAGCGGATCCCGTCCCCTGGGCCGATGCCGCCGAACTCACCCCGCGCCTCCGCCGCGTTCGCGCGCTCGGTTACTCTCACCTGCTCGTCTACGGCGACCGCGAGCACTACGCCAATCTCCTCTGGGCCACGGGCTTCGACCCCCGTTTTGAAGAGGCGCTCCTCATCCTCCCCGCCACCGGCACGCCCCTCCTCCTCGTCGGCAACGAGTGCGAAGGCTACCTTCGCATCAGCGGGCTCTACAATGCCGGCCTCCTGCGCGGCGAGGTCTATCCGCCGTTCTCGCTCATGGA
>JANODS010000501.1:0-10611 GCA_031412835.1 Acidobacteriota bacterium
CATCGCGGTCTCTTCGCCGCCGGCCATCGACACTCGCAGCAACGGCACGCAGACGATGTGTCCGTGGCCGTCGAGAGTCATCGAAAGCAGCTCGCTCCGCTGCTCCAGGGCGCGGCCCAGAACGTCGCGGGGGACGGCCAATTCGTCCTCGCTCAACACCATGCCGGCGGCGTCCCGGCCGATCCGCACGGACAGTCCGGTGCCTTCTCGCAGCAGTACGAAACCGCGTTCGCATTGGGTAACGCTCAACGCGGCTTCCAACAGACTGGCGAGCACGTGATCGGTGGAGAGCGCTCCGGTGAGCGTCCGGGCCACTTCGAGGATCGACCGTAGGCGACGCAGCCCGGTGGCCGGAGCGATCGTATTGTCCTGCCCCGCTACGCGAAAGACAAGTTCGTAGGAATCCTCGACGCCGAAGCCGATAACGTCGCCTTCCTTCAGCTTGGCGCGCTCGCATTCTTCACCGTTCACGGTGATTCCGTTGCGGCTGTTCAAGTCTTCGACGACGTAGTCGCCGGAGTCCCAGACGATGCGGGCATGGGAGCGCGAGGCTCGGTTGTCGCGCAGTACGAGATGGTTGTCGGCTTGTCGACCGATGAGGAACGGCACCGGTTCCAGAGGCACGGGCGACCGGTTCCCCGACGGCGAAACCACCTCGATTACGGGTACCCCGGCGAGCGCCATTTCGTTAGGCCCCTACGGTCGCTTCGTCCAGCTCTTGCGCCCTCTGCGTTTGGCAAGTGGCGCAATATCCGCCAATTTCGGTTCGCGTGAGCAGAATTTGAAACCCGAAGATCTCTTCCACTTGCTTTCGGATCTGCAGCAGCGGTTCACCGAAGAACTCTTCGACCTTGCCGCAGCGGAGGCAGATGATGTGCGCATGTTCGCGCTTCATGCGGGTTTCGTAGTAGTGCTGGTCACCAGAATGGTGCATCAGGTCGAGCTCGTCGACCAGCCCGCCGACCTTCAACATTTTCAGGGTCCGATAGACGGTGACGCGGTTCAACTTCGGATCCTGCAGGCGCGCCAATTGATAAAGACTTTCGGCGTCCAGATGTTTTCCCGACTTATCAATGAGATCGAGCAGTATCTTCCGTTGGCGCGTCAAGCGGACACCTTGCAACTGCAACGAACTTTTGGTTGTTTCGACCGCCATTACTGAAGGGTACCAAACCGCTGCTACAATCGCTGTTCATGTTTCGTAAGGTACTGGTAGCCAATCGCGGAGAGATCGCCGTCCGCCTCCTGCGGGCTCTGCGCGAGCGGCGCATCCGGAGCGTCGCCGTTTATTCGGACGCGGATCGGAAGTCGCTGGCGGTCCAACTGGCGGACGAGGCGGCCTATCTCGGCGCGTCGCCATCGTCAGAGAGCTATCTGCGGATTGACAAGCTGATCGCGGCGGCTCGATCGCATGGCGCGGACGCGATTCATCCGGGGTACGGTTTCCTGAGCGAAAACGCTGATTTTACGGCCGCTTGCGTCGCGGCGGGCATCACGTTCATCGGTCCAACCGCGGCGGCGATTCGGTCGCTGGGCTCGAAGACAGCGGCTCGCCAGTTGGCGCTGCAAGTGGGTGCTCCGGTGGTGCCCGGCACGGCGGCGGCGGTGACGGACCTCGGCGAGGCCAAGCGGATCGCGAGCCAGATCGGCTACCCGGTGATGATCAAGGCCGCGGCGGGCGGGGGCGGAAAAGGGATGCGGGTGGTGGACTGCGAGGCGAATTTGGAAGCCGCGCTGCGCGATGCTTCGAGCGAGGCGGAGCGCAGTTTCAAGTCTTCCGAGGTCTATCTGGAGAAGGCTTTGATCCAACCTCGGCACATTGAGATCCAGCTTTTTGGCGATCACCATGGCAATCTGATTCACTTGGGGGAACGGGAGTGTTCGCTGCAGCGGCGGCATCAGAAGGTGATTGAAGAGTCGCCTTCGCCGCTGTCGGCGCTGGACCCGACTCTGCGTCATCGGATGGGCGAGGCGGCGATTCAGATCGCGCGGGCGGCGGGGTATACGAACGCCGGAACGGCGGAGTTTCTGGTCGACGCCGAGCGGAATTTTTACTTCCTGGAGATGAATACGCGGCTGCAGGTGGAGCACCCGGTGACGGAACTCGTGACGCAACTCGATCTGGTTCATCTGCAACTCGACGTGGCTTCCGGGGCGTTGCTGCCGCATCGGCAGGAGGATATCCGTTGGTCCGGCGCGGCAATTGAATGTCGGCTGTATGCCGAGGATCCGGCGAACAACTTCTTCCCTTCCCCGGGGGTCATCGAACGATTGGAATTGCCTTCAGGGCCGGGCGTTCGGCTCGATAGCGGCGTCTACGAAGGATGGACGGTTCCGCTAGACTACGACCCGCTGCTGGCGAAGCTGGCGGTGTGGGCACCGGACCGGCCGACGGCGATTGCCCGGCTCGAACGGGCGCTGAGCGAGACGGTGATTCTGGGCATTCGCAACAACGTCCACTTCTTCCGGCAGTTGATCGCGGATCCGGCGTTCGTGGCCGGGGAGCTACACACGACGTTTTTGAACACGTTCAACTATGCGGACCCGGCACCGCCAAAGGGCGATGCGTTGGTGGCGGCGATGTCGACGCACCGGCCGACGGCGGCGGCGTTGCCGGTGGCTCGGCGGTCGGCCTGGAGGAACTCCTGATGGAAGCGGATATCGTCGAAATTCGTCCGGGGGTTTACTCCGTGCTGGTTAACGGCCAGAGCTTCGTGATTCATGAGGGCGTGAGTTCCGACTGGGTGGCGGTGAACTCGATCGAATGGCTGCGCGCGGTGGCCGATCCGCGGGCGCGAGCAAAGGGCGGGGCGGGGGCGGCTTCGGCGGCGCGGGAGGTGAAGGCGGCGATGCCGGGGAAGGTGGTCCGGATCCTGGTGCAAGCGGGCGAGGCGGTGGAGGCGGGGCAGGGGTTGCTGATTCTGGAAGCGATGAAGATGCAGAATGAGCTGCGGAGTCCGCGCGCGGGAGTGGTGGCGGGGGTCAGGGTGGAGGAAGGCAACACCGTGACGTCGGGGCAGGTACTCGTTACACTGGAGTGACTGATGCCTAATTCCGCCTGCCCCCAATGCCAAGGATCCGGCTGGATCATCGCCGAGCGTAACGGCATCAGCGGCGCTAAGCGCTGCGACTGCGTGCTGGCCGATCAGCAGCAGGAAAACTGGGACAACGCGGGGATTCCGCCGTTGTATGAGAACGCCTCGCTCGACAACTTCGTGCTGCCGGCGGATAACCAGATCGCATTTCGGAATTTGCAGAACGTGATGCTGATTGTGCGGGGCTATGCCAAGGAGTTTCCGGCGGTGGAGAAGCCGGGGCTGCTGCTGATCGGCGAGCCGGGTACGGGCAAGACGCACTTGGCCGTCGCGGCGCTGCGGACGCTGATTGGCCGGGGATTTTCAGGCCTTTTCTATGACTATCAGCATTTGTTACAGAGCATCCGGTCGAGTTACGACCCGGCGAGCGGCGGGGGAGACCGGGAGGCGTACTCTTCGGCGCTTGACTCGGAGTTACTGTTACTCGATGACTTAGGGGCGCACCGGATTACGGACTGGGTCGAAGATACAGTCACGAGTCTGATCACTCATCGTTGTAACAATAAAAAACCGATCATCGCGACGACCAACTTATCGGACCCGGACATTGGCGGGGCGGGGCGGGCGACGACTTCGGGGAGCGGCCGGGAGTACGGCCGCACCTTGGCGGACCAGATTGGGCTGCGGGCGCGGAGCCGGTTGTTCGAGATGTGCCGGGTGATCCGGATGCCCCAAATCGAAGACTACCGGTTCCGCAAAGCCCGAATCAGTTAGCTGGCCGAATCACCGCTGGGGCCGTAGATGGAGGGAACTTTTGCACCCATGGGGCGGAGGTAGGCCGACAGTTGGCCGCGATGGTGGATCGAGTGAACCTTAGCAAAACTGATGAAATTGACGGCGGGCATAGTGAACGCTCCTCCCCAGACCGAGATTACGGTCGCGAGGTCTTCCGGGCTTTTGGCTTGGAGGCGGCCGATGACCGCGTTTAATTCCTGGTCGAACCATTCGACGACTTCAGCCGCCGAACCGAGAGCGTTCACAGCTTCCGGAAAGGCGGCATCGCCGCCGACACAGGCCATTTCGAGAATCATGATCTCGGCACCGGCCGTATGCTTGACTAGATCGAGAGCCTTCATCGACTTATCGTCGGGGGCATAATCGTACTTGTCGGCTGGCACGGCGGCGAATACCCGCTTGGTGGCCGCCGATTCCATCATCACTCCGCCGATTAGAAAATCGGCGATTGCTTTTGCATCATGAGGGGTCATCAAGTCACTCTACCTCAATTGCAAAAAGTTTAAAACTTTTCATGTGGGGCTGTGTTTGGCAGACTGATGCCAACAAAGCAAGAAGCTAGTTGCACCTTTCATTGCACTTTTTACAAGTGTGGAAGTCAGTGGATCCGGGACGTATTATGCGATCCGGCCCTTGTGCTCCACAGCCAAGTACCGCTGAGAGACGCTGGCCGGGACGTGCCGAGCGCCGGATGGCCCGTGCTGGAGGCACCCGGGTTGGCGAGCCCTATTTACACGGCGGGGATCGCCGATTGGCTCGACCGTCCAGCCGCAGCGCCGGGAGACCGGTGTCTGGTCGTCCTTCGCGACCCTCGGGACATCATCGTTTCGCTCGTCATGTCCCTGGCGTTGAGTCATACCCCCAATGAGGTAACGTCGCTGCTCCGGCTACCGCTTCGGCACGCGGAACGGAGCGACCGGATTCGGATTGGAATCCACTTGTTTACCCATTGGGCGGCGCAGTTCCGTTCGTGGCTGAGCTCTCCAGTCGGGCCCGGGGAGCTGCGCATGGATTACGCGGAGCTGATCGGGGATGAGCAGGCGCAATTTCGCCGGATCTTTGCCTTTCTCGGGTGGTCGATTCCAGATGCTGTAGCGACCGAGGTAATTGCGCGGCACTCGTTCCTGGCGACCAGTGGTGGACGGCGGCCGGGAGAGGAGAACGAATTCAGCCATCGGCGAAAGGGCATTGCCGGAGATTGGCGAAACCACTTTACGCGAGAGACGGGCGCGATGTTGGAAGAGGCGTGCGCGGGGTTGCTGCGGGCAGGGCGCTATGCCGAGACGGACGATTGGTGGCAGTCGCTTCCGGCGAAGGCTCGCGCGGAGGATTCATCGACCGACGGCGGAATCGGTCGTCTGCTGACGGCGCTGGCGGAACAGGAAACGCAACTGAGCATTGCTCGGCAAGCAGCGGAGCAGCGGGGGCGCGATGTGGAGGAGTTACACGAGTTAGGGGAGCGCCTGCGGAAGGAAGCAGAAGTTCAACGCATGGCAAGCGAGCAAAGGCTGCGGGATCTGAACGAATTGGACGAATTGTGTCGGCGAGCGCAACAGGACGCCGAGATGTATCGAAGAGCCGCTGAGGAGCGGCTTCGGCTAATTCAATCGCTGGACCGGAAGATCAGCGAGGAATACGCAACGAGTCCGTGGGATAAGATATTGAGATTCTGCGGATTACCTCACTAGACCAGTTTCGGGGCTACACCGTGGCGGGGATGTTTCTCGTGAACTTTCTAAGTTCGTTTCGCGAGATTCATCCGCTGTTCAAGCATCACAACACTTACAACAGCTATGCGGATACGATCATGCCGCACTTCTTTTTTGCAGTGGGGTTTGCGCTGCAACTGGGGGCGGAGAAGCCGGTGGGGCGGGTCGTGCGCCGGGCATTTTTGTTGATGCTGGTGGCGGCGCTCGTGTATTGGCCCACCAACGGGTGGCGGGTCTGGTTCCAAACGCTGACCCATATTGCGTTCACGACGCTGTGGGTGCTTCCGGTATTGCGGTCGTCCATGAGGACGCAAGCGGTTTTTCTGGTTTGCTCTTCCCTGCTCCACTTGGGTTTATCGGCCTGGTTCTGGCAGGATTGGCTACGTGCGCATCGGGTGATCGACGGGGGGCCGTTGGGGTTCCTGACGTGGACGATTCCGACGTTGGTCGGGGCCATGGCCTGCCGTTGGGTGAAGGCTGGGACGGTTCGACCGATGGTGTATTGGGGCGTGGCGCTGATGGTGGTTGGGTATGCCTTGTCCTGCCTGACCAATGGGGGCGTAGTGGCAGCACCGCCGTTTGTGCCGCCTTGGCATCCGCGCGATTTGTGGACGATGTCGCAACAGTCGGCTAGCGCAAGTTACCTGTATTTCTCAGCGGGATTCAGCTTGGTTGTCTACCGGCTTTTTGTGTGGTGGGACCCGCGGGTGCCGCTTTTTCGGACGTTGGGGACGAACGCGTTGGCGGCGTACATCCTGGCGGGGTGGACCGAGGATTTCGTGAAGTTTCTAGTACCTGGGCCTTGGTGGTTGAGTTTTTTGCTGTTCTTTGCGGTGACTTGGGCGGTTCTTCGAGTACTGGAATGGAGGGGTTGGTATTTGCGCCTATAATGGTAGGAATCGCATGACAAGAACGAGTGACCTCAGCGAGTTGCAATCGATAGCCAGGACAGTGCGCCGGGACATTATCGAGATGATCGGTGCCGCCAAGAGCGGCCATCCAGGCGGATCGCTTTCCGCCGTAGAGATTTTAGTGACGTTGTATTTCGACGTTATGAAACACGACCCGGCTAACCCAACCTGGGCGCTGCGCGACCGGTTCATCCTGTCGAAGGGCCACGCGGCCCCAGTGCTCTATAGCGTTTTAGCCGAGACGGGCTACACGCCGAAGGATCAACTGAACACGCTGCGACGGATCGGCTCGATCTACCAAGGCCATCCAGACCGCCGGTTTATTCCCGCACTGGAAGCATCGACAGGCTCCTTGGGAGTTGGTTTATCGCTGGGCCTGGGGATGGCCGAGGCGGCGAAGCTGGATTCGAGCCCATCGCGGACCTACGTGGTGTTGGGCGACGGCGAGATTCAGGAAGGCCAGATTTGGGAAGCGGCGATGTACGGCGGTTTCCACAAGGTCGACAATATCGTCGCGATTCTGGACAACAACCGGATTCAATTGGATGGCTGGGTGAAGGACATCATGGGCATTGAGCCGCTTGCCGATAAGTGGGCGGCGTTTGGCTGGCACGTGATCGAGGTGGACGGACATGACATTGTGGGGCTGCAGGCGGCGTTTGCCGAGGCTGAAGCAACCAAGGGGAAACCGTCGATCCTGATCGCACACACCGTGAAGGGCAAGGGCGTTAGCTTCATGGAGAACAACCCCAAGTATCACGGCGTGGCCCCGACGAAAGAAGAGGTTGAATTGGCGCTGAAGGAGATCGGCTAATGGCTGCCAAGTACGAATTGAAATTGGGCGCGGCGACGCGCGAGGCGTTCGGCAAGGCGCTGGTGGAGCTCGGCAAAGAGAACGAGAACGTGGTGGTGTGCGACGCGGACCTTTCGAAGTCGACCTTCACGCATTTGTTCGGGAAGGAGTTCCCGGCACGCTTCTTTTCCTGCGGCATTGCGGAAGCGAACATGGTGTCGATTGGGGCCGGGTTGGCTTCGTCCGGCAAGATTGCGTTTGTGGCTTCGTTTTCGGCGTTTGTGTTGAACAAGGGGTTCGAACAACTGCGGGTGAACGTGGCCTACAGCGGGATTCCGCTGAAGGTGGTCGGGACGCATTCGGGCATTTCGATCGGCGAGGATGGCCCGTCGCAGATGTCGGTGGAAGACCTTTCGCTGGCGTGCTCGCTGGCTGGTTTTACGGTGCTCAGCCCGGCGGATGAGCCGTCGATGTTTGCGTTGGTGAAGCAGGCGGCGTATCATCCGGGGGCGGTCTTCATTCGGGCCGGCCGCGTGAAAGTGCCGGTGATTTATGGGCCGGATCAGAAATTTGTGATTGGCAAGGGCATTCAATTGACCGAGGGCACCGACATCACGTTGATCAGCACGGGGCTAATGGTGGCGGAGTGTCTGCGAGCGGCCGAAATTCTGGAGGCAGAGGGCGTTTCGGTGCGGGTGATCGACCTGCACACGGTGAAGCCTTTGGACCGCGAACTGATTGCGAAGGCGGCGGCGGAGACGGGTTGTATTGTCGTCGCCGAGGAGCACTTGGTGGATTCCGGGTTGGGCGTTCGCGTGGCGCAGGTGGTGACAGAGACGTCGCCTTGCGTGATGGAGTTCCACGGGGTGAACGATACCTATGCGGAAAGCGGATTGCCGGAAGAGGTGCTGGTGAAGTACAAGATGACGGCCGCCGATGTGGCCGTGACGGCACGCCGGGCGCTCGGCCGGAAGAGGTAACGTTGGAGCTTCCAGTCATCGAACGGATGTTAGGGCTACTCGCGGAGCGGGAAGCCGAACAGGCCAAGGTGGCTCGAATGCTCCATGATGACGCGGGCCAGGTGTTGAGCGCGATTGGCTTACACCTGGACGTGTTGCGCACCGACCTGACGGCGGAACAGAGCGGTCAGGTGGTTGAGATTCAGAAGTTACTGGAGCACGTGATCAGCCGGATTCGGGCGGCTAGCCAAGCGCTTCATGCGAACGTGGTGGAGCGGGCGGGGTTGGGGTTCGCGCTGGAGCAGTTGGTGGGCCGGGTGCGAGACAAGGCGGTGGGGATTTCAGTTCGATTGCTGGTTACTCCGGGAGAGCGGTGGCCGAATGAACCGGCGCACGCGGCGTATCGGATCGTGGAAGCGTTACTCGACAATGCGTTGACCCACGCGATGGCGCAGCGGATCGAGGTTCGAATGCAGGGTGGAGTGGTGGAGGTTCGGGACGACGGTCGGGGGTTTGACGTGGAGCGAAAGACGAACGGGCTGGGGTTGTTGCAGTGTCGTCATTTGGCCAAAAGCGCGAAGTTAGGAATGTCGATCCAAAGCGCGGCGGGACAAGGTACAATCGTGAAACTAATACTCCATGGCGTTTAGCGTACTCCTTGTCGATGACCACAAAATCATGCGCGACGGTATCAAGGCGATACTGCGCCAGAATGCCGATTTTACGGTGGCGGGAGAGACGGACAACGGCACAGACGCCGTGCAATTGGCTAAGCAGTTGCGGCCGGATATCGTGCTGATGGACATTGGCCTGCAGGGGTTGAACGGGATTGAAGCGACGACCGAAATTCTGCGGCATTGCCCGGAAATTCGGGTGATTATTCTTTCGATGTACGACGATGAACATTCGGTGGTGAGCGCGATTCGGAGCGGGGCGCGGGCGTTTGTGCTGAAGAAGGCGTCCGATAGCGACTTGGTGGACGCGTTGCGGACCGTGGGCAAAGGGGGTTCGTATTTGAGCCCCCAGGTTTCGGATCGACTGTTGAATCGGATTCAGCGGGGGGATTTGGAATCGAAGCCCTTGCCGGCGGTGTTGGAGGGGTTGTCGCCGCGGGAGCTACAAGTGCTGCGGATGGTGGCGGAGGGCAAGACGAGCAAAGATATTGCGGTGATGCTGGACCTGGGCTTGCAGACGGTTCGGAGTTATCGGAAGACGATGATGAAGAAGTTGAACGTGAACAACGTCGCGAGTTTGACGCAACTGGCGCTGTCGGCCGGAATCACGCAGTTCAGCGGAACGGACGGACCGCAGAGCCATGATTGACACTTCCTGGGGTCCGTTGGCGGTTCGTGACGCGCACGTTCATTTCTTTTCGCATCGGTTTTTCGCGTTGTTGACGGGAGCCGAGCCGACGGTGGCGACGACGAAATTGGGATGGGAATCGCCGCCGGAAGAGCCGGAGCAACTGGCCGAGCGTTGGGCCGAGGAAATGGAGCGGCACGGGGTGGACACGGCGGCGTTGATTGCGAGTCTGCCGGGAGATGAGGAGTCCGTGGCTCGGGCGCTACGGCACCGACCGGGCAAGTTTTATGGGTATTTTCTCGTGAATCCGTTGGCGGCGGACACGCTGGAGCGGACGGCGCGAGCTTTGGACATGGGATTGCGAACGGTGTGCCTGTTCCCGGCGATGCACCGATATTCGGTGGCGGATGAGCGGTTGGCGGCTTTCTGGGAGATGTTAGCTGGGCGGCCGGGGACGAACGTATTTATCCATTGCGGGGTGTTGAGCGTCGGGGTGCGGAAGAAGCTGGGATTGCCCTCGCTGTTTGACATGCGATTCTCGAACCCGATTGATGTCCATGGAATTGCGTCTCGGTACTTGGGTCTGCGGTTTGTGATTCCGCATTTTGGCGCGGGTTTTTTCCGGGAGGCGCTGATGGTGGTGGACCATTGTCCAAACGTGTATCTGGATACCTCGAGTTCCAACAACTGGACGAAGTACGACGAGGGCGAGTTGGACCTGGAGAAGGTATTTCGACGCGCCTTGGACGTGGCAGGGGCGAAGAGGCTGTTGTTTGGGACGGATTCGTCCTTCTTTCCGCGGGGCTGGGTGCGGAGCGTTTTTGCGCAGCAGAGCGCGGTGCTGGATCGGATTGGCGTGTCGCGGGCGGACGCGGCGGCGATTTTTGGCGACAACTTGGCTGGATTGAACGATTAAAGATCGAGTTGGGTGCCGAGTTCGACGACTTGGCGAGGGGGGAGGCCGAAGAAGCGGTCGGCGGCGACGGAGGGGAAGCGGCTCGTATTCTGGAAGCCGAGTAAAGAGCGGCCACGGTTCCAGATCACCATGATGGTGAGTACGGCAGCGCCGAGAAGGATGGGGATATAGCCACCGTCCATGAACTTACC
>JANODS010000502.1:0-2920 GCA_031412835.1 Acidobacteriota bacterium
ATGTTCTCGGGCTTCAGGTCAAGATGGGCGACGCCGACTCTGTGCGCAATGGCTAAGGTGCGGGCCAGACTCTTCAGCAACGGAAGCGCCCGCTCTCGGCCGAGCGGGCCTGCCGCGAGCAGATCCCGCAAAGACATTCCAGGAACAAAAGTCAGCACTAAGTACGGGAAACCATCTGCCGTCAAGCCGGTGTCGGAGACTCCGACAACGCCGGGGTGGTCGATGGCGGTCAGCGCTTCGAGTTCCATTTGAAACGACCGCTGGGCGATTTCGGATTGCGCGATTCGGTCCAGCACTTTGATGACGACGCGCTTCCGGGCCACGGCGGTGTCGCGGGCCAAGTAGACCGTGGCAAAGCCGCTTTCGGCCATCACTGATTCGACGTCGTACCGATCATCCAGCCGAGCGCCGATTAGGCTAGGTCGAATGGGCGGGGCGAGTCCGAGCGCGGCGGGAAGCGAGCGATCCAGAAAGCCTTCGGCCATGGGCTGCAGGGCCAACAACTCGACAAGCTCGGCACGCATCGCTTCGTCGTCGGCGGACTCCTGGTCGATGAAAGCGCGTCGATCCGCTGGGGGCAGTTCTAGGGCCACGAAGAGGAGGTTTCGGAGGCGATCAAGGTCAGGGGCGGGCATCGAAAAAAGGGTCTCTATTCTTGGTTAGCGCAAAAGAGAGGGATTCCAGGTAGCTGTTCGATACAATGTCCCATAGTTAGCATGCGCTGGATTGCTCCCTTCCTCATTTTCGTCTCCGTCGCTCGAGCCCAGCCTTCGGCTGACGAGTTTTTTGAACGCTCCGTTCGCCCGATTCTGGCTTCTCGCTGTCAATCCTGTCATAACTCGAAAACCGCCTCGGCCGGGCTGAACCTTTCGACCGCCTTCGGCCTTCGCCAAGGTGCCGACACCGGTCCGGTGGTCGTTCCGGGCGATGTCGAAAATAGTCGGCTTCTGCAGGTCGTCAGCTACCTGGAACGTTTGAAGATGCCGCCGACCGGTAAGCTTCCCGAAGCCGAAATCGCTACGCTCAAATCGTGGATTCAGCGGGGTGCTTACTGGCCGTCCGAGCCGAACGAAACGACATCGGCGACTCCAACGAAGAAGGGTTATACCCGCGCGCAGAAGGAGTTTTGGTCGTTTCGGCCGCTGACAATTCCGGCCCTGCCCCCGGTCAAGGATGAGACTTGGCCGCGCTCCCCGGTGGATCGATTCCTCCTCGCCGCGCTGGAGGCCCAACAACTCACTCCAGCCGCACGCGCCGACAAGATCACGCTTCTCCGCCGGGCGTCTTTTGATCTCACCGGGCTTCCGCCGAGCACGCCTGAACTGGCGGCGTTTCTGGCTGATAACTCGACGGAAGCTTTTGCCAAAGTGGTTGATAGGCTACTGGCCTCTCCGCGCTATGGCGAAAAATGGGGTCGGCACTGGCTTGACGTGGCCCGCTATGCCGACTCGACCGGGGCCGACGAGGACTATCGGTACCCGCACGCCTGGCGGTATCGCGACTACGTTATCAACGCTTTCAACGCTGACCTTCCATACAACCAGTTCGTTCGCGAACAGGTGGCGGGGGACCTGCTGCCCGCTCCCCCCGGCCAGCCTGTGAATGCGGCGGGCATCATCGCCACCGGTTTTTTGGCGCTGGGCCCGAAGTTGGTTGCGGAACAAGACAAGGTCAAAATGTTTTACGACATTGTCGATGAGCAGATCGACGTGGCGGGTAAGGCCATTCTTGGACTAACGATTTCGTGCGCCCGGTGTCACGATCATAAGTTTGACCCGGTTTCGACGAAGGACTATTACTCGCTGGCCTCGATCTTCGCCAGCACGAAGCAACTCGCGAAGATTGAAGGGACCGTTTCGGAGTTGTATTTTGCGCCGTTGGTGGCGAAGCCGGTCGCGGACGAATACCGGGCGCACCAAGGTCGGCTGGCGGCGAAGCAGGCCGAGATAAACAAGGTGATTTCCGGTGAAGCGCGTCGATTTCAAGCGATGCAAGCGCCGCGCTTGGCCGAGTACATGCTCGGGACCCAGGTTCCGAATCCGTCCCTTGACCCTGCTCAGCTCGCCCGTTGGGTTGCCTATCTGAAACCCACGAACGAGCGCCGCCCGCATCTGGACCGTTTCTATGAATCGTCGGCCTCAGCGGCGCTGTATCAAGCCGAGTTTATCGCCGAGGCGGCCCGCCGCGAACAAGCCGCTCCCGGCACGAAGTTTCTCGCCGGCGACAACCGGTTTTACACCGAAGTCATCTCGGCGAAAGGGCCACTCTCGCTGCCTACGCCTCACCCCGAGGCGTTCTATTCGGAAGCGGCGCGCCAGCGGATCGCCGGGTTGACAGCCGAACTCGAATCGATCAAGGCGGCGGCGCCCGCTGAGCCGCCTTTCGCTTGCGCGGTTGGCGAAGACCAGCCGGTGCAACAGCGCGTCTTTCTTCGGGGCAACCCCGAGTCGAAGGGTGATCCGGTGGAGAAGCGATTTCCCACGATTCTCGCTGGAGAAGACCAGCCGCTTATTGCGAGCGGCTCCGGGCGGCTTGAACTCGCCAATTGGCTGGCTGATCCGGGGAATCCGCTGCCCGCCCGGGTGATGGCGAACCGGATTTGGCAAGGGCATTTTGGACAGGGGCTGGTCCGGACACCGAACAACTTTGGCTTTGCTGGGGAGCGTCCGTCGCACCCGGCGCTTCTTGACTGGTTGGCTTCGCAGTTTATCCGGGAGGGATGGTCAATCAAGCAGATGCATCGGACGGTGATGCTTTCGAGCGCCTACCAGATGAGCGCGGCAGTGACCCCGTTAAAACGGGAGAAGGACCCGGACAACCGCCTGCTGTCTCGGTTCCCGATTCGCCGGAAGACAGTGGAGGAGATCCGCGATTCGCTGCTGTTGCTGGATGGTTCGCTCGACCTGACGATGGGCGGATC
>JANODS010000503.1:0-2279 GCA_031412835.1 Acidobacteriota bacterium
CATCTACGTCCTCCATCGCGGCGAGCCCGGCTTAGTCAAGTTCAATAAGAAGGGCGAGTATATCAAAGGCTGGGGCAACGGGATGTTCAAAGTCGCCCACGGCCTACGGGTCGACCGGGCGGGCAACGTCTGGACGACCGATAACGGCAATCACGAACTGCGCCAGTTCTCCCCCGAAGGCGAACTGCTCAAAACGGTCGGCGAGGTCGGCGTCCCCGGCCCCGACCAAACGCACTTCCGTGCCCCGGACGACGTCGTCTTCTCCTCCGCCGGAGAAATGTACGTCGCCGATTCCGGCAACGGTCGAATCGTTCACCTGGATGCCACCGGCAAATTCCTCTCCCAATTCGGTAAGAAAGGGAAAGGCAACGGCGAGTTCGCTACCGCCCATGGCCTCGCCATCGACAGACAAAATCGGCTCTACGTCGCCGACCGTGGCAACAACCGCGTTCAGGTCTTCTCCCCCGCTGGCGAGTTCGTCGCTGAGTGGAAAGGCTTCGGTAACCCCTTCGGTCTGCTTGTGGTGAACCAGGAACTCCTCGTCTCGGAAGGCGACATCAATAAGATATTTCACTTCGCGCTGAGTAGTGGCAAAATAGCGAAAGAGTGGGGCAATCCCGAAATGTTGAAGCTGCCCCACCTCATGTCGACCGACAAGAAGGGCAACCTCTATGTCGCCGAAGTGAACGGCAAACGAGTCCAGATATTCAAAAAAGCCAAATGAAACGCCTGATTTTCTTCCTCCCTGTCCTCCTCTTCGCCCAGACCCCCGAGCTCGAACAAGCTCACGCCCCGCTCTATAAACCGCCCGTTCAAAAGGCGAAATCCGCCGCCGCCCTCACGGCTGAACTGGCTCCCGCCAAGTCCAGCCTCCGTTCCCCCATCGTCCGCCGCAACTTCATCGATCAACACATCTTCGGTCGCATGCAAAAAGACGGCGTCCCCCACGCCGCCCTCGCCACCGACGAAGAGTTCGCCCGCCGCGCTTGGCTCGACGCCACCGGACGAATTCCCGCCCCCGCCGATCTCGAAAAGTTCCTCCTCAGCCGCGACCCGCAAAAACGAACCCAGCTCATCGACCAACTCACAAACTCGGACGCCTTCATCGACAAGTGGACTTACTATTTTGAAGACCTCTTCCGCGCCGGCCAGCGGATGGGCTCCGGCCTAAATCTGTTCCACTACTGGCTCCGCGAATGGCTCATCCTCGACCGTCCCTACACCGACATGGTCACCGACATCCTCACCGGGGCGGGAAAGTCCAGCTTCTCGGTTCCGGCCGGAATGTACTACGCCCGCGACTTTGTGAAGGCCAAGGATGATCCCGAAGCGCCCGATGCCCATGATCTGGTTAACCAGCCAGACACCGTCGACGAGTTCACGGTTACTTACTCGAAGGTGTTTCTCGGCCTGAACCTGGCTTGTATTTCCTGCCACGACGGTGCCCACCACTTGGAGAAGGTAAATCTGTTCCTCACGTCGAAGAAACGCGATGAATTCTTCGGCCAAGCGGCGTTTTTCGGCAAGACGCGGCAGATCATGAACTGGGAGAACGGCTACCAAGCCAATACCGAATACACGGTCGACGATGTTGGCCCCGAATACAATCCCAAGGCCGACTCCATTGTCCGCGTGCCGCGCCGCGGCGGCGACGCCTCTCCCCGCTTCATACTCGGTGGCGAACGGCCCAGACCCGGCGAAAACTCCCGCGATGCCCTCGCTCGTATTTTGACCAGTCATCCACAATTCCGCAAGGCTTTCGCCAACCGGATTTGGGCCGAATTGATGGGCTTCGGGATCGTGGAACCGATCGACGACTTTGACTTGCTCAAGCCCGACCAGGCTTCCAACCCCGCGCTGCTCGACGCACTCGCCGCCGACTTCCAGCAGCACAACCACAGCTTCAGGCAATATGTGCAAACCGTCATGAAGTCGAGCGCCTACCAACTCAGTAGCCGCTTCGTAGGAGAATGGAAGCCGGAGTACGCCACCTACTACGCCCGTAAGTATGTGCGTATGCTGAGCGCTCCGGAACTCCATGACGCCATCGCCCTTGCGACCGGGCAACCGGCGAAGTTTTCATCCGGGACCGAACAAGTCGGGTTGATCATGCAGATGCCCGAGCCGAAGAAGGCCGACGCTGGAGTTCAGGGCTTCATGAAGACTTTTGGGCAGTCTAACCGGGACGATATGCCGAAGAAGGTTCCGCCTTCGTCGCTGCAAGCGATGCTCCTGATGCAGTCCAAGGTGGTGACGGAGCGGATCGATGCCGCCAAGCC
>JANODS010000504.1:0-4437 GCA_031412835.1 Acidobacteriota bacterium
GCCTGGGCGTGAGCTTCGATAACGCGCGCACTGAAACGAACAACCCGTTCGTGAGTTTGAACCCGTACTTGAACTCTCGGCTCCTGCTTACCTATACCCAACCGCTGTTCCGCAACCGGGTGATCGACCGCGAGCGCGCCCAGATCAAGATCCGCAGCCGGCAGGTGGGTATTTCGGAGACCGACTTTGAGCTTCGCGTGATCGACGTGGTCGCCCGGGTGGAGCAAGCTTACTGGGATCTCGTGGCGGCCAGACAAGCGGTGCAGGTGGCCGAGGACGGCGTGAAACTGGGCGAGGAGCAAGTGGCCAGGGCCCAGCGGCAGATCGCCGCCGGTACCTTGGCTCCGGTTGAATTTTCTCTGGCGCAGTCCGAGTATGAGCGTCGACGCGATAGCTATTACGCAACCCAGGACATTTTGACGGCGGCGGAGAACAACCTGAAGACGCTGATCGCCAATGGCCGCGCCAATGAAGTTTGGAACGACGAGATTCTGCCGACCGACTCCGAATCGTTTGGAAAGCTGGAGCCGAAGGAGTTGGGGGCTGCCGTTCAATCGGCGATCACCAAGCGGCCGGAGATCCGCATGATTGGCCAGCGGAAGACGGTAAACGACATTGAGAAGGAGTTCAATCGCGACCAGTTGAAGCCGCAGGTGAACTTCGTGGCCGGCTACGCGAACAGTGGCTTAGGAGGTGCTTTGAGCACCGCGCCGAACCCCTTCGCCGGACAGAATGTGCCGATCTATGATCGGCTGAATCGGCTCAGCGGCTTGGCCGGCTTGCCTCCCGTGATTCCGCCGGAGCTGGGCTCACTGCCTGGCTTCCTGATCGGCGGGTACGGAACGGCTCTGTCAAATGTGTTCGCGGGGCGGTTCCCGACGTTGCAGGTGGGCATGCAGTTTGAACTCAACTTGCGGAACCGGACCGCCGAGGCCGCGCTTGCGCAGACGGCGATTGCCGAGAGACGGTTGGGCCTGGAACGGACCCGGGTGGAGCAGGCGATTGATGCCCAAGTGCGGAATGCGCTACAGGGGCTGGTGGCTTCGCGGCAGCGGATCACAGCCGCCGAGGCTTCCGCGAAAGCGGCGGAAGAGAAGCTAAACAGCGAGGTCCGACTGTTCCAGTCCGGCGAGTCGACCAACTTCTTTGTGTTGCAGCGGCAGAACGAGTTGCTCGAGTCCCGCCGCCGGGCGGTGGTGGCGCATCTGGAATTCAACAAGTCCGCGGCGCGGCTCGAACAGGCGCGGGGCGAGACGCTCGACACGCTGGACATCAAGCTGAAATAACAAAGCTGTGGAAAAGCTGAGGACGGCGGACTTTTGCGCTCGACGGCTAAGTCCGCTACTTTTTCTCTATGGCTGCTAACGATCTAATTCTCCAGAAAGGCCTACCGGCCAATCTGGATATTGAACGCTATCTGCTGGGTGCGATCCTGGTGGACCCGTCGGCGTTTCTCAATATCGCCAGCTTAATTCAAGCCACCGACTTCTCGGTGCAGTCGCACCAACTGCTGTTTACGCGGATGGTGGAGCTATCGGAAGGCAATCAGCACATTGATCGCGTGACGCTTGCCAATGAGCTGATGCGGCACGGGGAACTGGAGTCGGTGGGGGGGCTAAGCTACCTCATTTCGCTCGACGACGGGATGCCGAAGCTGTACGATCTCGAGCGCTATGCCGGGATTGTGCGGGAGCATTCTCTGCGCCGCCGCTTGGTGCTGAGTAGCCAAGCGCTGATTAACCGAGCCATCAGCGGCCAAGAGAGCGCCGACGAGATTTTGGCGAGCGCCGAGAGCGATCTGCTGCGGCTGGGCGAATCGCACGTCGCGAACAAACTGCTGCATACCCGCGATATTCTCGGCCGGGCCGAGGGCGGGATCAACGCGTTCCTGGACCCGACGAAGCGGATTCGCGGGACTTCGACTGGCTTTCTGAAGCTTGATGAAATGACGGGCGGTTTCCGCCCCGGAGAGCTGATCATCCTGGCCGCCCGGCCCGCGATGGGGAAGACGGCGCTGGCTCTGAACATTGCGCAATACGTGGCGATGAACCCGGCGAACCCGCGCGCGGTGGCTGTGTTTTCGCTTGAAATGTCGAATGAGTCGCTTCTGCAACGTATGGTTTGCGCCCAATCGCGTGTATCGCAGACAAAGTTTCGTGAAGGGTTTCTCGACGGCGAAGAACGTCGGCGCCTGCAGAAGGGTCTGGTCGATATCGTCAAAGCGCCGATCTTTATCAATGACAGTTCGACAATTGGGATTATGGAGATCCACGCGGAATTGCGCCGGTTGAAATCGCAGGCGGACCTGGGATTGGTCGTCGTCGACTACCTGCAACTGATGACGAGCAAGGGCAAGGTGGAAAATCGCAACCAGGAAGTGAGCGCGCTTTCGCGCGGTTTGAAGCTGCTTTCGAAAGAGCTGCAGTGCCCGTTTCTCGTGCTTTCGCAGTTGAGCCGAGCGAGTGAAACCCGTGTGGGCGATCACCGGCCGGTGCTGAGCGACCTGCGCGAGTCCGGCTCGATTGAGCAGGACGCCGACATGGTGGCGTTTGTATTTCGCGAAGAGTACTACAAACGGTTCGACGCCTCGTTACATGGCCTCGCGGAACTGATTTTGGCGAAGCAGCGTAACGGCCCGACGGGCATCGTGAAGCTCTCGTTTCTGCACGAATACACGAAATTTGAGAACAGGATGGACGACATCCCCGGCGGCGACGGACCGCCGAACTAGCTTTCGCAGGACTGCTTCGTGACGGCATGGCGGTGCCGGAACATCAGGAGCAGTTGCAACCGAATCAGCCAGCCGAAGAGGACATCGACGACAACACCACCCTTCAATCGAAACTCGATGCGGTCGGCAAGCACCATGCCATTCCCATCGGGAGAGAACTCATGGCGGTGTTTCCAGTAGGCAAACGGGCCGCTCTCCTGCACATCGACAAACAGCCGGTTTCGAACGAACTCGGTATGGACCGCCACCCAGGTGATCGGGATCGGCCCGACAAACACCCGGAAGACGAGGCGGGCGCCGACTTCAAGGCATCCTTCGCGACTCACCATCCGGACCTTCTGCCACTTGGGGACGAGGTAGGAGAAGATGTCTTCGCGCTCATGAAACGCAAAAACTTTCTCTACGGGGGCGGCAATTCGCGTAATAAATTCGAAACGCATTGTAAACTGGTGAGTTCGTTATGTTACTGGAAATGAAGGGCGTCGAGAAGCGGTTCGGCGGGGTGACTGCTTTGCGGCAGGGCGACCTCGAAGTTCGCGCGGGCGAGGTCCATCTTCTGATGGGAGAAAACGGCGCCGGTAAATCTACGATGATGAAAATCATCGCGGGGATGCAGAAGCGTGACGGAGGCCAGATTCTATGGCAGGGGAAAAGCGTCGACTTCAGCAATCCGAAAGAAGCCGCGCAGGTCGGGATTGCGATGGTTCATCAGGAATCTTTGCTGGCCCCGCACTTGAGCGTCGCCGAGAATATTTTTCTGGGGCGCGAGATTCCTGGTCCCTTCGGAACCGTGAACCGTCGAAGGATGCTCGCTGAAGCAACCCGACTGATTGCGCAATACGGATTCCGTTTGCAGGCTGATTGGATGGTCGGCCGCCTCAGCCCGGCCGGGAAACAACTGGTTGAAATCTGCCGCGCGATCCAGAACGGGACATCGCTGCTGATTTTTGACGAGCCGACCTCGTCGCTTTCCGAAGCCGAGACGCACGAGGTTTTCCGCATCGTTCGAGAGTTGCGCGAGCGCGGAACGGGGGTGATCTATATCACGCACCGCATGGAAGAGCTGCGCAGCGTGGGCGATAAGGTGACGATACTGCGCGATGGCGCAACCGTCCACAGCGAAGCACTCGCGACCTTAACGCGGGACCGGATGATTCAGTACATGGTGGGCCGAGAAGTGAACGCGATTTACCGGCGCGATCCGCGGCCGCCCGGTGCGCCGCTGCTGGAAGTTTCCGGTTTGTCGACGAAGGCGTTGCTCCGCCACATCAGCCTGACGATTCGGGCTGGCGAGATCGTGGGACTCGGCGGACTGATGGGTGCCGGACGATCAGAACTGTGCCGGGCGATTTTCGGCCTCGACCCGGTGGAGACGGGGACCGTGAGCGTCTGCGGGAAGACGGTATCGCTCCGCAATCCGCGTGAGGCCGTGGCTGCTGGCGTCGCGCTGATCCCGGAAGATCGCCAACGGACCGGGCTCGCGCGGGAATTGCCGATCGCCTGGAATGTGACCATGGCCAATCTGGAGGCGGTCAGCCCGGGCGGGATTATCCGCCATGCCGACGAGGCCCAAGCGACACAGAAGGCCATTGATCGGCTCCGGATCCGGTGCGAAAACGGCAAGCAAAGGGCCGGGCGCCTGAGCGGGGGCAACCAGCAGAAGGTGGTCATCTCGAAATGGGTGAATCGCGGGGCTCGGGTGTTCC
>JANODS010000505.1:0-2713 GCA_031412835.1 Acidobacteriota bacterium
CTTCCAGAAGGAACGGCAGCATCACGCCACCTCCTTCATCGTCCGGAACGGCTCTTGATCCACCCACGCCTGGGCCACGCCCACCGCAATTTTCCTGACCCGTCCAATCACACCCACCCGCTCGGTCACGCTAATCGCCCCGCGAGCATCCAGCAGATTGAAAAGGTTCGAGCACTTCAAAACCTGATCGTAAGCGCCCAGCAAAGGATACCGCCGCTTCTCCGCCGGATCTTCGACAATCTTATATCCATCCACCAACCGCTGCGCCTCGGCCTCATGCCGCTTTAGCGCCTCCCACAACATCTCCACATCGGCCGTCTCGAAGTTGTAAACCGAAAGCTGCAACTCATCGAAGTACCGAACCTCCGAGTACTTCACCCCCGGCGCCCACTCAATGTCGTAGACCGATTCCTTCCCCTGCAAAAAACTCACAATCCGTTCCAGCCCGTACGTAATCTCCGCCGGGCACAAATCCAAATCCATCCCCCCGCACTGCTGGAAATACGTGAACTGCGTAATCTCCATGCCGTCGAGCATCACCTGCCAACCAATCCCCCACGCCCCCAGCGTCGGCGACTCCCAGTTGTCTTCTTCCAACTTCAGATCATGCTTCGATAAATCAATCCCGATCGCTTCCAGCGAACCCAGGTACTGATCAATCACGTCCTTCGGCGTCGGCTTCAGGATGATCTGCAGTTGCTGATGCTTATACAGCCGGTTCGGGTTATCCCCGTACCGCCCGTCGGCCGGTCGCCGACTCGGCTGCACATAGCCCACTCGCCAAGGCTTTGGCCCCAGCACCCGCAGAAAAGTCTCCGGAGACATCGTCCCCGCACCGACTTCAATATCGTAGGGCTCCTGGATCACACAGCCGCGATCCGCCCAATACTTCTTCAACTTGAAAACAGTTTCCTGAAACGAATCCATACTCAGAGGGTTTCTAGCATTTGCGCCGTGATCAATCGGCGCTCAATTTGTTGTTCAATCGTGGTGACAAGAAAGCGGCGTAAATCCCGGGCGGTGGTCCGAGACCACGGGCGAGGCGTTAAGTTTTGAATCGGGGTAATCAACATTTCGCGGGCCAAATTTCGGGAGTCGTCGCTCACTCGCAGATCGGGCAAAAATCCGGAAAGCCGGACCGCCCAAAGGGAAAAATACTGAATTGCCGTCCAGGTCGCTTCGTCGGTTCGGTCGCTCGGCACCTGGCGCATATATTCGAGAATCGCGGTCAACAGTCGGAAAAACTTTTCGTTCGGCTCGCCCGCGGGCATTATCTGGTCGCAAATTTCGGCGATAAAGTCCAAACCCACGCTGGCCGTATAATTGTTGGCAAGTGAAAATTGAGACTGGAGCAGTTCGCAGCCATCCATCTTGCAAAGTTCAACGTTCTCCCGCTGGAAATACTGCATATTCACCTGCGAAAGACGCTCCAACCCTGATCCGAACGGACCTTTCGGTCGCCGCGCTCGGCGAGCTATGCCGCGCAACCGCCCTTGATCGCGCGTCAAAAAACTGACGATCAGGTCTGCTTCCCGGAAGGGATAGGATCGGAGGACGTATGCTTCGCTTACCTTTGACGGCACCAGTTCGGTGTTGAAGTTTTCAGGTTACCATAGCTAACCTAAGCTTCCATTATGATTGAAACGGATAGACTCCTCGCGTTCCTCGCCGCCTGCTCCATTTTGGCCCTCACCCCCGGCCCAGGAATCTTCTACGTCATGACCCGCACCCTCACCGGCGGAACCCGCGAAGGCGCCCTCTCCTCCCTCGGCATTCAAATGATCCGCCGCTCCGGCCACCTCGAAGTCGCCGACGCGCCTCCTCCCAAAGGCAACCCCTCCCTCCAAGGCATCATCACAGAAGCCCTCAATCCCAAAACCGCCATCTTCTTCCTCTCCTTCCTCCACCAGTTCGTCGCGCTCGGAGGCATCTCCGTCACCCTCAACACCCTCGCCGCCCCCCTCGCCCGCAAGCTAACCGGCACCTGGCGCCGCCGCCAGCAACTCGCTACCGGTGCCGGCATGGTCACCCTGGGGGCCTATGTCGCGATTGATTGATCTCATCGACGTTGCCACCGTCCCCATGGCCGTCACCCTCGGCATGGTCGAAGAACACCGCGCCGAAGGCCACGTCATCTACAGCATGGAAGCCCTCCCCGTCCATCACAACCCCATCGGCACCGTCCACGGCGGCATCTACTGCGACCTCGCCGACATGGCCATGGGCATCGCCATGCTTACGACGCTTGCCGACGGCGAGGCCATGACCACCATCGAACTCAAGATCAACTACTTCCGCCCCGTCATTACCGGCCGCATGGTCGCCGAAGCCCGCGTCATCCATCGCGGCCGCACCTCCGGCTTCATCGAATGTGACGTTCGCGACGCCCAAGGCCGCCTCGTCGCCAAGTCCTCGTCCACTTGCGTCCTCCTCACCGGTGACCGCGCCGCCCCCATATTCGCCCGCTACGAAACCTAGCCAATGCCCCTCTTCGCCCTCACCATCTTCGTCTCCGCATTCCTACTTTTCCAGATTCAACCCGTCATCAGCAAAGCCATCCTCCCCTGGTTCGGCGGAGCCGCCAACGTCTGGAACACCTGCATGTTGTTCTTCCAAGCCGCCCTCCTCGGCGGCTACACCTACGCCCACTGGCTCCAACGCCAGCCCGCGCCCCGTCAACGGCGGATGCACATCACCCTGCTCCTGATGAGCG